>NZ_JAGYZD010000260.1 GCF_018371055.1 Finegoldia magna
CATAAAGTTTCCTCCATTTCTTTTTTGTCTATTTGTTTTTCAGACAAAAAAGGAGGACTCCTGCATCTTGGCATAAGAAGTCCTCTGAAATGAAAGAAATCCGTTCTTTCTTTTACTATATTTAATTGTTTAGACGAGAAAATGTAAAGACAGACAACTACAAGAATTATAGAAAAAAGGAGTATTTTTATTCCATTTCAATTCTACAAGGTAACTTATACACTTGTTCATCTCCCTTTCCCTCCGTTCATTATAGATAAATAGCATCCATACCTACAGCCTCTTTTGATTATTTTCGCTTTTATATCAAATGTCCTTGTATTTATGCTTTGTCTTTTCCCATTTTCCTAAGTCCATTAAGCATTAAAAACAGTCCCAACATAATCATACTAAAATCTACGATAGGTTCTGTCCACCAAACTGCTGACGCTCCAAATGCCTTTGGAAATAGTAATATTGCAGGAATAAATAAAACTAACTGTCTAAGCATTACAATCATGCCTGCTTTTTTTCCATCTCCTATGGATTGGAAAAATGTAAGTGTCATAATCATAATTCCATATAAGATGAATGTTGAATAAAACATCTTAAAGTTTACAACACCAACTTCAATAATCTCCCTTCTCACACTGAATAATGATAGTAATTTTTCTGAACAAAACATTGATGGTATCCATGAAGCAGCTGCAAGAATTGTTGCACCATACATAAAAATCTTCATCGTATCTTTTACTCTTCCGTATTGTTTTGCTCCGAAATTAGCTCCAATAACAGGTTGTAAGCCTTGACTCATACCCCACAGTGGAATAAAGGAAAACATATATAATCGCATTGTAGCAGACATCAAAATTCCCCAATCATCTCCTCCATACGCAAAGGCTTGCTTAAACAAAAATGTTTGCTGTACTGCAAATAAAATTTGCATCATCATTGCTGAACTTCCTATACTGAACATTTCGCTATAAATTGCCTTGTATTTTTGAATTTTATGGATCCCTACAAAAGCACTTTTCTTTGAAAAATAGTGGAATGTCAATATTGCTTGTACAATTTGAGATATTACAGTTGCAATAGCTGCACCTTCAATCGCATATTCACCCATCAACTTCATAAAAATAGGATCTAAAATAATGTTTAATATAGCTCCCGCGCCCATAATCATCATTGATTGCTTTAATGCACCTTCGCCACGCATTGTCATATTTCCCGCTTGAGCAAAATTCACAAATATAGAGCCAAAGAAAACTATTCTTAAATATCTCACACCAAGTTCTTTAATATTTCCTTTAGCTCCTACCAAATCTAAAAAATGAGGTGCAAAAACCAAACCCAATATCGTGATAATTACAGAAAAAAATATTACCCAGTAACAAAAATTCCCGAATATTTTATCTGTCGTTTCTTTATCGCCCTTTCCGATTGCTCTTGATAGTATTGAGGCACTTCCAACGCCAATCAATGCCGATATTCCTCCATTTATAATCGTTAAGGACATAGACACACTAATGGCTGACATAGCATAATCACCAATGAGCCATCCTGCAAACACACCATCCATAAATGGATACAATCCTATGACAATCATCCCGATTATTCCGGGAATTGCCAACTTAAATAACAGTTCTTTAGGACTTTTGGTTAATAGTTGTGTTTTCATACCTTGTTTTCCCATATGACTTCCTCCAGTTGTTTTCAATATTTTTATAACTTATGACAACTGCCACTTTGCTGCCACTTGTCTTGCTTCAACAAATTTTTTGTAGATACCATCAACTTGAATAAGTTCTTCATGTGTACCTTGTTGCGTTATCTTTCCATTAGCCAAGACAAGAATTTGATTTGCATTTTTTATGGTTTTTAGTCTGTGTGCAATCATTATTACAGTTTTATCTCTTGTAAGTTCTTCCATAGCAATCTGTAGTTTATCCTCATTTTCAGGGTCTACATTTGCAGTAGCTTCGTCAAAAATAATAATCGGGGCATTTTTTATCATAGCCCTTGCTATAGATATTCTTTGTCTTTCTCCACCAGATAAACTTGCACCTCCCTCTCCTATAACTGTTTCATATTGTTCAGGAAGTTTCATAATAAATTCATGACAACACGCTTTCTTTGCAGCTTCTATAACTTCCTCATGAGTAGCATCTGGCTTGGCAAACTTTATATTGTTTTCAATAGTGTCTTGAAATAAATAAACATTTTGAAAAACCATACTAATTTGTCTCATTAATGACTCCAATGAATATTCTTTAATATTATGTTTACCTATG
>NZ_JAGYZD010000261.1 GCF_018371055.1 Finegoldia magna
CTATCTTGTTCACCAAGAAATCGTGGTTAGAAGAAGAACGCAATTTGATTTGAACAAGGCGAAGGCGAGAATTCACATTGTAGAAGGATTGTTGAAAGCCATCGACAACATCGATGAAATCATCCACATTATCAGAACAAGTTATGATGATGCGCTTGAAAAATTGATGCAAAGATTTGATTTTTCAGAAATCCAAGCCCAAGCGATTTTGGACATGAGACTTAAAAGACTACAAGGTTTGGAAAAAGAAAAGCTACAATCTGAATTTGACGAATTGACTGCTTTGATTGAAAAATTGACAGAAATTTTGAATAACAGACATTTGCTTTTGAACATAATCAAAGAAGAATTGACAGAAATCAAAACAAAATACTCCGACGATAGAAGAACTAAAATCCTAAGAGATGAAGGTGATTTTGAAGAAGAAGAACTTTTGGAAGAAGAAGACATGTTCATCACTATCACTAACAAAGGCTACATCAAACGAATTTCCACAGATGCATACAAAGTTCAACACAGAGGTGGACGTGGTGTGAATGCAATGGGAATGAAAGACGGAGATTTCATAAAGGATATGTTCGCAACTACAACTCACCAAGATTTGTTGTTCTTCACTAATAAAGGAAAAGTTTACTCATTAAAAGCGTACGAAGTGCCAGAAGCAAGCCGTACAGCAAGAGGTTCCAACATCATTAACTTAATCCAAATCGATGCCGATGAAAATGTAACACAAGTATTGGCATTGGATAAGGACAAGGAAGACGACCAATTTATAATATTCATTACTAAAAATGGTAAGGTCAAGAAGACTTCACTAAGTCTCTACGAAAATATCAGAAAAACTGGTATAATCGCAATCAAATTCGATGAAGGTGACGAATTAATCGATGTAAAACTTGTCGAAAAGAATGAAAATGTGATTATCGTCACTAAAAAAGGTATGAGCTTGCAATTTAATGTGGATCAACTAAGAGATTTATCCAGAAATGCAATCGGAGTTAAGGCTATCACACTTAACAAAGACGACGAAGTTATTTCATTTGATTTGGTAAAAGACAATGAATTCTTGGCAGTAATCAGTGAAAATGGTTACGGTAAGAAGACTGAATTATCCAACTACACTACTCAAAACAGAGGTGGAAAGGGAATCAGAACTTACAAAATCGCCAAGAAAACAGGAGATGTAGCGTGTGCTAAGGCATTGAAAAACGAAGATGAGATACTTTTGATTAGCAAAAAAGCTGAGGTTATCAGAATAAAAGCAGAAGGAATATCTACACTTTCAAGAAATACATCTGGTGTATTGTTGAAAAACACTGACAAAGGCGAAGATGCCATAGTAGCAGTAGCCAAGTATTTTGAAGAATAAGGAGAAAAATTTATGCAATTAAACTACGATATAGTCACAAAAGACGAGATAATTGTAAGAATTCAAGGCGATTTGGATATCAATACTTGCGACGAATTCAGAGATGATTTACTAGAAGAATACAAGAAAAACCCAAAAGACATCAGAATTGAAGCGACAGATCTTTCATTTATAGATTCAACAGGACTTGGAGCTTTGATTAAAGTGTACAATGAAATAAGAGACAATAACCACAAAATCTACATTGACAACATCAAAAAACACGTCAATAAAGTGTTCACGATAACAGAAATGGACAAGATTTTCGTGATAAAGGAGATATAATGGAAGAATTCAGATTAAGTTTTCAAAATGAAAAGGAAAATGTATCTCTTATAAGACTTTCATCTTCATTCGTAGCGATGAAGTGTGGATTTTCGTTGGATGATATTGAAGACATCAAATTGTGTGCGACTGAATGCTTAAATTTGCAAAGAAACAGATCCGAAATCATAGACTGTACTATGATTATTGAAGATGATAACATGCAATTAATCTTCAAATTAGATGGATTTAATCCACGTGAAAACAACGAAAAGGACGAAATATCAGAAATGATTATCCAATCATTAATGGATGAATACGAAATCAATGGAAGTGAGATAAAAGTAATCAAGAATAGGAAATAATATTATGGCGAATAAATCAATTAGTAAAGAAGAACAGGAGAATATTAAAGAATTATTCTTGAAATTCCAAGAAACACGAGATAAGAAAATAAGGGATACTCTCGTTGAAAAAAACCTGTATATCGCTGAAATATTGGCAAAAAAATACACAGGAAGGGGAATCGAATACGATGATTTGTACCAAGTCGCATGTATCGGACTAATCCTTGCGATTGACCG
>NZ_JAGYZD010000021.1 GCF_018371055.1 Finegoldia magna
ATTACTCTTTGTCTCATACCTCCAGATAATTGATGAGGAAATTGTCTTGCTATAACTTCAGCATTTTCAATCCCTACTTTTTTTAGAAGGTCAACAGCTTTTTTCTCTCTTTGTTTTTTATCCAAATCAGTGTGATATAACAAAGCTTCTTCTATTTGTTCGCCAATTCTCATTAAAGGGTTAAGAGATGCCAATGGATCTTGGAATATCATTCCAATCTCTCCACCTCTCAACTCATTGAATTGAGCTTCTGTGTAATTTAAAATATTTTCACCGTTATATATAACCTCACCGCTAATTTGAGTGTAATTCATATTATGTAAGCCCATAATAGTTGTAGCTAAAGTAGATTTACCACAGCCGGATTCTCCAACCATCGCTAATACTTCATTTTCATACAATTCAAATGAAACACCATCTACTGCATCATAATAATCGTCTTTTATCCTAAAAGCTGTATGCATATTATTAACTTCCAATATTTTCTTATTAGCAGACATTTTAATCTCCTTTCAGTTTATTTTACGTATTATTTATGTATGATTAATAAAAAATACTTTATCTTATTATAGTGAGATAAAATGCGTTTGTCAATTATTATTTATTTTATAATTTAAAATTTCAGTATAAAATATAGTTTTTCTATCTGTTTACGTATTATTTTACACTTTTTTCATGACAAAAACAAAATTAGTGATTTTGTTTTCCCGTTGTTATTTAGACATTTGCCACTAATCATGAAAATAAAACATAATTATTTTTATTCATCTTCAATTTTAGTCAAAAGATAAAATAAAGTTTTATTTTTGTATAAAAATCACTTGACTTATTCTCTTTATTATGATAAAGTAATAATAATCATGAGCCTATTTATAAAATTATTAATTTTTTAATTTCATAACAAAATACTTGCATTCATTGTATCGAAATGGTAAAATCATTATAAACATTGAAAACTTTTTCATTTTCAATTAAATCTCCATTTCTTAATTTATTACAACATAAAAAACAAGGTATGAATTAAATTCAACACCTTGTTTTTTTATTTTAGTCTATTTTTATTATATTAATATCTTTAAAGCAATCATCTATTTGGAATTTTTTCGGCAAATCCTTGGTCTTCAACGAAGCTAGTGCACAGGCATTTGCCATTTCAAAAGACTTTTCATAATCTGAAGTTCTGATAAATGTCGCAATAAATCCCGCGATTATTGAGTCGATAACAAAATCTCTTTTTTGGTTTGCTATTTCGTCTATTTCAAATGCGTACGTGGAATCTTTTTGGAACAAATACACTTTATTCTCTACAAATGGAACTACGACAAATTTTGAATTCAAACCAGATATTTCATTTTTCCATTTAAGCAAATCAGATTCTGATTTTATTTTCGTTTTAAATAAATGTTCCAAGCATTTTACGCTGATATTTTCAAGAAATGATCCTTCATCTGCAAATTTCTCCAGATAATACTCGTCTATATCAAGTACGAATTGTGCTTTGTTGGCTTTGCAAATTGCAATCATTCTTTCGATTACAGTTTCTGTTATATTTTTCGGAAAAGCAGTGGACAAAAACACAGTATCTCCTTCTTTAACTCTCGATAGATAGTATAACAATTCCTGTAGTTCTTGATGAGAAATGCTCGGTCCTTTTGATTCAATTACGGTTTTCGAAGAACCTGTGATTTTGATATTAATTCTGGTATTATCATCAATTCTGATGAATTCAGATTTGATATCTTCTCTTCTTAGCCAATCTTCTACAAATTCTCCAGTAAAGCCTCCTGCAAATCCAGTTGCAACAGTCGGAAGCCCAAGTTGTTTTAAAACTCTCGAAACATTGATTCCTTTTCCAGCTGGAAGCATCAAATCAAAATCCGATATATTGTTTTTGTCAAATTCAAAATCCGAAACTTCACTTACAAATTCAAGCGCTGGATTCATAGTAACTGTGTAAATCATTTAATCACCTACATTAATCCCGGAGCAAGTCCAAAAAATAATTTTTGAAGAAGTGTCATAACGACCATAAACACAACAAGTCTTGTTATCACAATTCCAGCTGCATTAAGTCCGTAAACTTTCCACAAATTTTTGTAATCAAATCTATCTATTAAAATAATCGTTGCAAATAAAATCAATATTACCAATGAAATTAGATATATAAAAGCGTGTGCACCCAAAAATGTGAACGTGAAAACTGACGAACTAAAACCAACAAGTCCACCTGCTGTTAAAACCCCAAATAAGCTGAATATGAGAGATTCTATAACCGAAAGTAAAACTGAGATATTGTTTCTCAAATCCTTGTCGATTGGTTGATATAATTTCGTTCCTGCTAGTTTAAGTCCCAGACTGTAGGATAAAAGTTTTTGGAAAACATCCAAAACCAACACCGAAACCATAACTACGATTGCTTTTGATTTTTGAGTAAATGTCCAGTGATTTGTAGAATTCATGTAAAAGAATAAAAGCGGCAACGCAGATAACACTACAACCGCAAGTCTCATTGAGAACCTGTAAGGTTGTGTACCTCCCATCATTTTCTTCAATATTTTAGTAAAGAACAAATTGATTTTGTCAAAAACTTGTTTACTTTTAACCTCAAAAGTATCCATAAATTGGTCATCATCTTCATCTTCGTCTTCAAACTTATGAATAGTAAACTCATTTGCCGAAGTGAATCTTATCGACTCATCTCTTTTAATTTTTTCTTGTTTTTCGTCATAACCTTTGGTAATAAAAATCGTGTTTTCATAATTTTCTTCAGGTTCTTTTTCATCTTCGTGGTTTATTTTCTTCTCAACTTCTTTGTCGGGATTGAACTTTCCATACTGAGATTTGTTTTTGTTAATCACTTGAAAAATATCTTCAATCCTTTTAGGTTTGTGTTCAGTTTTGTTTTTGTTTATGATATCTTCAGCCTTTTGTTCTTCAGCTGATTTTTCACGATTTTTTATATTAAAAATGTTCATAACATCATCTGAATATGAATAATCTTTGTCTGTAGATGCGTGATTATCTTCTGGTTGTTCTTTTATATCCTTTTGTTCATTCAAACTTTCACGGTATTCTTTCAAATTAAACCCACAATTGTGACAAAAATTCACCGTATCTAACACTTTTTCATTGCAATTAGGACAACGCATTTACTCACCTCCGTAACCGTATTATATCACAATACATTATACTCAATTATAACTTTGCCAAATCTTAATATTTGGGCAATAAAATAAGAGATATTTTATATCTCCTATTTTTCAAAGAGTAAATACACATCATGCACGAATATCTAGACTACAAAAATTGTTGATTTCTGAATCTCAAAATCCTAAAATCGTAAGCACGCTTCGCTTACGCGGTACGATTTTGGACGAATTTTTTCGATGTGAAATCAAAGCATTTTTTTCCGTATGATATTCTTAGCATGAATGTGTAATACTCTTTTTCTCTATTTTCTTTTAAACACCATATATCTATAATTCAAATCTTCGTAAGTTTTGATGTCTGACTCTTCCGCTACATAATAATCTTGGTCTTCAAATAAGTTTCTGATTTTTGCATCATATTCAAATTCTGCGTCAACATAAGTGATTACGAATTCATCAACTAAATGTATCAATGATTCAATCGTGTTTGCTCCACCTATCAAATATTCTGTCATTTTGTGGTCTGGGTTGATTTCTTTGAGAGTGCGTAGCAATTCTTCTTCGTTTTTTACGCAAAGCATACCGTCTAAGTCTTTGCTTGTAATTATTATGTTGGTTCTATTTGGTAGAGGTTTTGAATCTGGCAAAGATTCCAATGTTTTTCTTCCCATTATAACGATATTTCCAGTTGTTAACTCCTTAAATCTTTGCATATCTTCAGGAATTGAAAAAAGCATATCTCCATCTTTTCCTATCGCAAAATTTCTATCTACTGCTAATATAACTTTCATTAACAAAAATCTCCCTTCCTTATATTACTTACAATTTCGTTCAATTTTTCCATTGCGTGATTGTCTGTCCAATCAAAATCACCTTCACATATCCTTACGACAAGTATACCCATTTCCTCACAACAAATATCAAGCATAGTGCTATAGATTGCATTTTGCAAATCAGATGATGAATTAGAAAGTATGCTATTGCATTTGTTTATCCATTTTTCAATACAAAAACCATAGTTTTTATCTCGTGGATAATTCTCAAGTGCAATCTTTCTTTCTTTTGTAAATTTCCTGTTAGCATCATACATAAAACAAAGCTTATTTTCCTCATTATAAGCCATTATGTTGATATCATTGACATATCTTATCAAATCATCTCTGTTTATATTTTCATCTAGTTTATTCAAAACTTCTTTCAAATTTTGGTTGTCTATGTTTGGTTTCAATTCAGAAAAATTCTTGCTAAATTCAATATCTCCACTAAAATACACTCGCAGTATTTTTTTAATAGCATCAATTTGTTCTTTTTCATAATCAGATGCCAAAAAAGTACTGTTTTCCATAAAATCTCCTTTATACTACATCCATTTTTTCTTTTTAAAATAATAAATCATAACACTAGTAATCACAACAGCCGTAACCCAGAACAAAATATATCCGTATTTCCCTTGAAGTTCCGGCATATATTTAAAGTTCATTCCATAGACTCCTGTTAAGAATGTCAAAGGCAAAAATATCGTCGACCACACAGTCAATACCATCATTACTTCGTTAGTTCTGTTAGAGATATTAGTGTCAAATGCATCTATCATGGAGTTAATCATATCGCGATACACTTCTATGAATTCAAGCATTTGGATTATGTGATCGTACAAATCTCTCATGTAAATAGATGTGTTGTGACTTACCAAATTTACTCTGAACTTCGAAATTTCATTGATAACTGAACGCAAAGGCCACAAAGTCTTCCTCAAAAATATTAGGTTTTTCTTCATAGTGTAAAGTTCTCTGAGAATATCGTCATCATGATTAGTCATCATAACGTCTTCCAAATCATCTATGTATTCTCCCAAAATATCAAAAATTTGATAGTAGTTGTCGATGAATGCATCCATTAACAAAAGCAATAGTCCATCTGTAGTTTTCGGTCTAAAAACAGGAATTTTTTCTAACTTGTCCAAAACTCTGTCAAATGATGTGGTTTTATTTTGTTCAACAGTCACTAACAAATTTTCTTTTAATACGAATGACACTTGGTTAAACGACAATTCCTTTACGCTGTTGAACATATCGTAATCCACAGTATCTGTTACCACGAACAAATAATCATCATAAGCTTCCAGTTTTGTCCTTTGTTCCACATCCAACATGTCTTCTATTATAAGAGGATGGATTTTGAATTTTTCTTTCATTTTTATAAAATTATCTGTATCTGATAATCCTGTAATATATATCCAATTTATCCTGTCATCTCTCAATTCGATATCATCGATGTCTGTGGTTTGATGTTTGTCGAAATGATGTTCATCAAAAGTACAAAAAGTAATTTTGGTGTTCTCAAGATTGTTCTCAAGCCTAAGAGTATCTAATATTTCGTTGATTCTATCCTCAAATAATAAATTAGCCAATACTATCTCCTCTTATTCGTCCAATAATTTGTTCGCGTAATTTCTGTATGTCGATTTTGAGTTATCCCCTACAAGTCTGTCGATGATTTTGCCATCTTTTATAAATAAAGTCGTAGGTAGCGGCAACGCTTCGTAATGTGTAATTATCTCATCCTTGTCAATTTCTCTAACTTTTTTAGCTAAATATTCGTAAAATTCTATTTCTCCTTGAAATGATTTTTCGATATCTTCCAAATCACTTTTCGCTGGAATACATGGACAAATCCCGTCAGCGTGGAAAAATAAAATCTTGTTTCCTTTGTTAAATATCTTAGAGTTAATGTCACTCTTTTTAAATTTTTTCATTTGGTACTATCCTCCAAATCTCTTCTGCATATTCTTTTATAGTTCTATCCGATGAAAATTCTCCGAAATTTGCGATATTCATCAAACTCATCTTCGCCCATTTTTTCTTGTCAGAATAGGTTTGTAAAATCTTTTCGTGAATTTGTTCATAATCGTTGAAATCTTTTAATACGAAGTATTCGTCCAACTTAAAGGATGAATCTCTGTTTACAAGTGAATTGTAAATGTCCAAGAGCATAAACGATCCACTATCATTGATCAAATCGCTTAGCAAAGTATCCACAACTCGTTTGATGTTTTCATCCTTATAATAATACTCAACTGGATTGTAAGTGTCTCTGATGGAATTTAATACATCAACAGTTGCTCCAAATGGGAAGTTGTTGTCCTCACCTGCATGATTGAAAATCTCAATATTAGCACCATCGTAAGTTCCCACAGTCAATGCTCCATTTAACATAAATTTCATGTTACCAGTTCCAGAAGCCTCTTTTCCCGCAGTTGAAATCTGCTCACTCACATCTGCTGCAGGATACACCAATTCTCCGATGGATACGTTGAAGTTTTCTAAGAACACAACCTTGATATATTTGTTAACAACATCATCATTGTTCACGAGATTTTTAACTTCATTGATGAATTTTATAATAGCCTTTGCTCTGAAATACCCAGGTGCTGCCTTCGCTCCGAATATATATGTTTGTTTTGGAATATCTGATACTTCGTTGTTTTTGATTTTATAATACAAATTCAAAATGTGAAAAGCATTCAGCAATTGTCTCTTGTATTCGTGAAGTCTTTTAACTTGTATGTCAAAAATAGAGTTCTCGTCCACATCGATATTTTCATGCTCTTTGATGTATTTTTTGAGTCTGATTTTGTTGTGAAGTTTGATTTCCATTAGTTTTTCCAAAACACTCTCATCATCTAGGAATTTTTCAAGCTCCTTTAATTTTGTTAGATCAGTTTTCCAATCTTCTCCCAAAAGTTCTGTTATAAACTGTGTTAGCTCTGGATTTGCATAAAATAACCAACGTCTTGGAGTAATTCCATTTGTTTTGTTGACGAATTTATCCGGATACAAATCGTGCCATGATTTTAATGTCTCGTTTTTCAGAATTTCTGTGTGGATTTTAGCAACGCCGTTAATCTTTACGGCTGTTAATATTGCCAAATGAGCCATATTAACAGTATTGTCCTTCACTATTCTGAGATTGTCTATTCTATCCACAGAATAATACAATCCCACCAAATCGCTGACAAATCTCCTGTCGATTTCAGCGATAATATCCATAATTCTAGGACTCACTTCTTCTACAACATCGACGCTCCATTTTTCCATAGCTTCTTGTAAAATCGTGTGGTTAGTGTAGTTGAACACATTGCTTGTAACATTCCAAGCTTGTTTCCAAGAAAGTTTTTTGTCATCCATCAACACTCTCATCATTTCTGGGATAGCCATAACAGGATGAGTATCATTTAATTGGATAGTATTGTATTTTGCAAAATCTTCAAAACTCTCATCATTTGGGAAGTTTTTCTCGTATTTTTCAATTATATCTTGAATTGATGCACTGCAGAAAAAATACTGTTGTTTAAGCCTTAAAACTTTTCCCGGTCTTTGTATATCATTAGGATACAAAACTCGGGTAATATCTTCTGCCCTGTTTTTTTCTTTTACAGAATCATCGTATTGAAAATTGTTGAATTTTTGAAAATCAAATCCGTCATCACATTCTGCCTGCCACAATCTCAAAGTGTTTACAACGTGATTTTTGTAGCCTACAACAGGCATATCATAAGGAACTGCTTTTACGACTTGGTTTTTGTATCTAATGATTTTGGATTCCGATTCTACACGTCTTGACCAAGGATCTTTGTCCAATGTCCAATTGTCTCCGACTTCCATTTGAAATCCGTTGTGAAAATATTGTTTGAAAAGTCCTTGGCGATATCTAACACCATAACCTGTCAACGGATAATCCAAACTCGCTGCACTCTCCATAAAACATGCTGCAAGTCTTCCTAGACCACCGTTACCCAAAGCTGCATCTTCTTCTTGAATTTCCAAATCATTGATGTCGATGTCCAATTCTTTTAAAATTTGTGAATATTTTTCATCCAATCCCATATTCAACAAATTATTCCCCAAAGATCTTCCTATCAAAAATTCCGCGCTAAAATAGTAGGCATTGCGTGAATTTTTGTGTTTATCAGAAGTTTTCTTCCAATCTTCTGCCAATTCGTTCATTATTATTTTAGAAAAAGCTATATATTTTTCTTTTTCAGTTGAAGTTTGTAAATCTTTTCCAAACATATTAAATAAATTTTTTTCAAATTGCAACAAAAATTCTTCCTTTTCCATAAAATCCTCCTATTCTTAGCTCAACTATATTTTACCACATTTGTGAAATAGTCCTATTAAATTTGTATTGTTTTTTCTTAAAATCAACAAAAAGGATACATTTTTCTATTTTATTGATATAATGATTTAGTTATAGTAATATATTAATGAGTCACAAGAAAGGACAAAAATTATGCAAAAAAATATATATGTATTATATGGCGGTCCTAGTACTGAACACGAAGTAAGTATCACAAGTGCTAGAACATTAATAAATAACTTATCAAAAGAAAAGTACAATGTCAGCGCAATATTCGTTCGCCGCGATAAAAAATTCATTATGAAAGAAAACATAACTGAAGAAATAAAATCTGACGAAGAATTAGTGCTTGATACTGACCTTTCAGTAATAGAATCAGTGAGTGAATGCCTTAAAAAAATTAATCCAGAAAACACCGTAATATTTCCTGCAATTCACGGTAGTTACGGCGAAGACGGAACAATCCAAGGCTTCATAAAAGTATTGGATTTGCCATTTGTAGGCTGTAACGTATTGGGTTCTGCATTATGCATGGACAAGGGATACACTAATGATATCTTTGAATTAAATAAGATTCCTCAAGCAAAATACGTCGTGCTTTGCAAAAACGATGAATACAATTTGAAAGAAATTTTCGAAAAAACATCCAAGGCTGTTTATGTAAAACCATGTAACGCTGGTTCATCAGTCGGAGTTATGAGAGCAGAAAATGAAGAAGAATTAGAAAAAGCAATCCAAAATGCTTTTTTGTATGACAGAAGAATTTTAGTCGAAGAAGAAATTATCGGCCCTGAACTTCAAATCGCAGTTATGGGTAACGACAATCCTGTCGCATCTCGTCCGGGTGTATATCAAATACACGATGTAGAATTTTTCGATTACGATGCAAAATACAACGACGCAAAGACAGAAATGCTTACACCATTTCCAATGGATGAACAATTGGAATTAAAAGCAAGACGTTTGGCTGAAAAAGTGTATAAGATAATGAGTTTGTCAGGATTTTCAAGAGTTGATATGTTTGTTAGAGATAACGAACTTTGGGTAAATGAAATCAACACAGTTCCTGGTCTTACACCACATTCAATGTTTCCAGTTTTATGGAAATGCACTAACGATATGAGTGTTTCAGAAGTATTCGACAACTTAATTGATTTGGCAATTGAAGAATACGAAAAAAATAAAGCATATAAGTTAGAGAGGTAATAATGTTAACAAGAAATTTAAAAACAATAACAGAACTAACTAACACGATAATAAACGAAAAATACCACGATATAATGGTAAAAGGTATCTCCACAGATACAAGAACAATCGAAAAAGACAACATGTTCATCGCTCTTAGAGGAGATAATTTCGATGGACAAAATTACATAGAGATGGCTTTTGAAAAGGGCGCATCTTGTTGTGTAGTTAACAGGGATTACAGAAACATCAACGATTATCCAGTAATCGAAGTAGATGATACAAAAGAATTTATGATGGATTTGGCTAGAGGATACATCAACAGTTTAAACTGTAAAGTAATCGCTATAACTGGTTCCAACGGAAAAACAACTACAAAAGACATCATGAGTTCACTATTAAAAGAAAAATACAAAGTAGTTAAGACACAAAAAAATTACAACAACGAAATCGGATTGTCCAAAACGATATTTGACATTGACGATGACACTGAAGTTGCAGTTCTTGAAATGGGAACAGAAAATTTTGGTGAAATCAGACAATTGACAAACATCGCTCATCCTGACATCGCGATGATTACAAACATCGGTGACAGTCACCTACTAAATTTAAAAACAAAAGAAAACATCGCCAGAGCGAAGTTTGAAATCCTTGAAGGATTGAAAGAAGATGGAATTTTCATTTTAAACAATGATGATCCTGTTCTTAGAGAAGTAAAACAAGAATACAAATTACCTGAAAAAACAATCACTTTCGGAATAAAACCGGGCAGCGAATACAGAATGGAAATGATCAAAGCCGATGAAACAGGATCGACATTTTCAATCAACGATCATGTGTTCAACATAGAATTGTTGGGCCATCATCAAATGTACAACGCTACAATGTCAATAATCGTAGCAGAACTTATGGGATTGGATTACACAGATATCGCCAAAGGATTAAAAAATATCGAATTGACGGGAATGAGAAACGAACTTATTCTACTAGACAAATTCCACATCCTAAACGACAGCTACAAATCAAATCCACAATCGCTTACAAGCTGCCTTGAAACTGCTTACGGATTGCACGGATATAGTAGAAAAATCGCCGTGTTGGGAGATATGTTAGAACTTGGAGATAACGAAATCAACCTTCACAAAAACATCGGCAAATCAATCAACCCAGAAAAAATCGACTACGTATTGGCAACTGGACCATTAGCAGAAAACATAATCAAAGGAGCAAGGACAAACTTTGCAGAAGACAAAGTATTCTACTTTGAAACAAAAGAAGAATTGCTAGAAAAATTGCAAGAATTAATCGTGGACAATACATTAGTTTTAGTAAAAGCATCTCATGCAATGCAATTCGATAAATTAGTCGAACAAATAAAAGAATTATAAAATAAAAATGTGAACTAAGTTTTCTTAGTTCACATTTTTTTAATTAAAATCACTAATATTTTGATTCTTAATAATAAACACCCTATCACTTATTTCCTTCAAAGATTGCAATTGATGACTAATTATAAGTATCGTTTTTCCTTCTTTTTTTAAGCTATTTATTAAATTAATCATAATTCTATTAGTTTCCTCATCTAGTGCATTAAATGGTTCATCTAGCATAATAAGCTTTTGATTTTCCATAATAGCTTGGCAAATCCCCAACTTTTGTTTCATTCCTAATGAATAATTTTTTAATTTAGTTTTATTTTCAGGATCTAAGCCTAATTTTTTCATTATAGACTTAATATCATTATCCGAAATTTTGTCGTTTATTTCTGCCAACATTTTTAAATTTGTAAAACCGTCATAATATTCAATAAATCCCGGAGAATCTACTAATATCCCTGTATTAGGTGCAAAATCTCTATCTTTCCCTATCTTAATACCAAATACTTCTACACTACCTACATTAGGTTTTTCTAATCCGGCAATAATTTTAAATAATACAGATTTACCAATACCATTTTCCCCTACAAATCCAACTATTTCATTTTCAAATATCTCCAAATTTAAATCTCTATAAATTTCTTTAGATCCAAATTTTTTGCTAACATTTGTTAATTTTATTATCTTTTCCATAAATCTCCCTCTATCATTACCTTTTTAATAATCCATATTGTTAAAATATATCCAACTATATATATCAATTCACTATAACTAGAATTTAAAAAATCTTGAATCCCAACAAAAATTAAATTAATCTCCTTAAAGTAAGATAAAAATATCAATACAAAAATTATCCCCGAAGCAATCACAGGCTTAATATATTTTGACAAAAATACAGATACTGTAATCACAAGAAGAATCTGTAAATAATTGATTACATATATTCCAAATATATTCATATAATTAAAGTCTCTTATCATCAAGCCTTGAATTATTTCATCTGTTAACTTTACTTTTCCTGAAATAAAATATTGAATAATACATACAAGTAAAATAATGCTCATATAAACCATAAAATACATAGAACTAAATCTAATCGCACTTGCGTAAAGCATCCTATTATATATTCTCTTATCTCTGAATCTAACCTTTACAAATGATGATAAATTATCCTTAATATATTCTAAAGAAGCCAACACAGAATAAGCCACTAACAGAAAAATAATCTCATTATACATAATTATAAAAGCTGATGAGTCTTTAATATAAGGATGATAAGCATTCAAGAACAAGACATCTGCTACGGAATTATTCTTACCAATAAGTTTGGAAAAATTATATATACAAGTCATCAAAACCATTAATAATGTCATAGGAATAATATGATTATACCTATTAATTCTAAATATCGATAAGTTTGACCTATATTCTAAAAATTTATTAACGCTGAGAACGACTGGCAAAACCATCAAAAATCCCACAATAAATTTCGTAACATTATCTGATAAAATATACATGTAAAAATCAAACAAAACTTGACTTCTTAGAATACTAATGTCAAAAAACAAATCATTTATCCCTTGAATTATATAAAAAAAAGCTATAAACCCAACAGCATACATTCTATTCATATTTTGTTCAAGAAAACATATAATAAAAATTAATAAGTTCGTCCCTGCAAGCAAAAATAAACATATACAAATCAGACTTATAACAGGATACTCGCTAAAATTCCTAAAAACATTAAAAATAACTTCCTTATCCTCTGCTACTTTTAAAACATCATAACTATACTTGAAACTAACAGGTTTGAATATAGCACAAATTATAAATGCCGTAATTAGATTTAATATTAATATAGCTAAAACAGATACCATCTTTGCTATATGTTTTAATAATATAAAATCTACTTTGTTCTTAAATCTTATAGCACTATAGTTATAAATCTTATTCTTATCAATGATACATATCAGAACTATCATTGGAAAAAATAAAAATCTAAAATAATAATGATTATTAAAAATATCTATAATGCATTCTATATAATTCAAGTTATAAGAGCTTGTACTATCAACTATAAAGAAAGAGTAAAATGTAAATAGAACACATAAAAAAATCACCACCGGATTTTTTAAACATCTATATACCTCAGACTTTATAAATTTATTCATAAGACTTTCTCCTAATCATGAAAATATATACAAAAAAATTAACAAGTATTAACGAAAATAATCCTATTAAGTAATTTAATATTCCATCATACGCAACAGCTTCAAACACATAAAATCCTTGATAGGAAAAAGCTCCCAAATTCAATGATCCAAGCAAAAATCCAGTAATAAGTATTCCAAAAAATGGTATAGTTGAAATAAGTAGTATATTTTTTATTCTATAACTTAATTGAATGGAAATTAAAGCTATTAACGATATAATTATTCCCTTCCATAAACTCAAAATGAAAGAAAAAAATATTGGTTTTCCAATAATCAAATCAATAAAAATTTTGCTATTTATTGTAGATTCTTTTGATATGGTATTAATTGGTACAAAGTTAATAAGTATCAAACCAGAAATAAAATAAGAAGCAACTACAGCCAAAAAAACCACACTCAATATCGATGCAACCTTTGAAATAGCTAATTGCTTAGAAGATATTCTCATACATTCCAAATCATAAAACCTATTTTTCTTTTCGTAAAAAATTTGCCATACAAATGGTGCAATAAACAAAATAGGTGCTAAAAAATCTAAATAAGTAGTACTATACAAATACACTCCAACTTTATATTTGTAAGATGCCACTTGTCCTTCTGTAAAACCCATAAACACAGTGAAAACAACTCCAACTAATACTGTTAAAAAAAACGGTATTAGTAGTTGTGAAATTGTCCTTTTGTAAATATTCTTATTCATATTTAATTACTCTCCCATTGACCTCTAACAGTAAAATTAACAGGCTGGTTCCACTGACTTTGCATTTTAACTCTAATTTTACTATTTTTGTATTGTGAAGAATTGCCTCGCAATGTATCTCCTAGTGCTAATTTTTTTACTTTCATATTTCCTCCATGACAATTAAATTAAAATCTATTATCGATTTCAATTTAATTATAATGTTTTGATTCTTCTTTGTAAATATAATTTCTAAATTATCTTAAATTGTTCTTTTCGATACAAGTTACACATTAGTTTTAGTAAAAGCATCTCATGCAATGCAATTCGATAAATTAGTCGAACAAATAAAAGAAATTTAACATCAAAATATTAAATAATATAAAAACAACAAGCCCCTATGTAAAAATTTGCATAAGGGCTTGTTTATTTCTAGGAAAGTTTGAGGCTTTCTTTTTTATATATTTTTCTTTGCTTGTTTATCGTTATAAATTCTCTTCATCAACATTCCAAGTGCAAACACTCCGAATAAAATTATAAGTCCTTTTACCCATGTAGATGGATTTGTCGATTTACTTGCCGCATAAGAATAAATCAAAGTAGCTGGAAGTTGTCCAATTCCTGTAGCGATGAAAAATTCCCAAAATCCCATCGGAGTCAATCCCGCTGCATAACTTATCGGATCAAATGGAACAAATGGCAATAATCTTGCAACCAAAATAGCGTTCTTGCCGTATTTGTCGAAAAATCCTTCTACTTCTTTTAATGCTCCTTTTGTTGCAAATTTTTCCGCAATATCTCTTCCCAAAAATCTCGCAATACCAAAACAAAGTGCCGCTCCAGCCATTGCAGATGTCCAAGACAATATGCTTCCCTTAACCCATCCCCAAATAGCTGCATTTGAAAATGTAATGAAAAAAGCTGGGATTGGAGCTGCAACT
>NZ_JAGYZD010000262.1 GCF_018371055.1 Finegoldia magna
TCCTTTGGAATTTTTGTCGTAAGATAACGCACTCATTCCATAGCTTGGAGCTTCTGCTAACCTTATATTACGCGGTATCATAGTCGTAAACACCTTATCTTTGAAGTATTTCTTGACCTCTTCTACCACTTCCAAACTAAGATTATTTCTACCATCAAACATACTCATAACAATACCTTCTATTTCAAGATTTTCGTTCAGCGAACTTCTAACCAAATTAATAGTGTTCATAAGTTGACTCACCCCTTCAAGCGCATAAAACTCGCATTGAATAGGTATAAGAACAGAATTCGCCGCTACAAGGGCATTAATAGACAAAGTCCCCAAAGATGGAGGACAATCTATAAAACAAAAATCGTATCCTTTTACATTAGAAAGTATGTTAGATAACACCTTTTCCTTGTTATCGGTGTTAATAAGTTCCACCTCAACACCAGACAAATCCGATGTTGCTGGGATTATATCCACGTTTTTTTCTTCCGTGTGAATAATAAAATCATCGTCGAATTCATCATGCACCATCAAATCATACATACTTTTTGACAATTCGAACTTGTTAATCCCAAACCCAGAAGTAGTGTTACCTTGTGGATCCAAATCCACTACAAGCACTTTTTTCCCTTTCAAACCAAGAGCTGCCGACAAATTAACGACGGTAGTAGTCTTACCTACCCCACCTTTTTGATTAAATACACATATTGTTTTCAAATTTACAGCTCCTTTCATCTTTTATTATAGCACAAAAAGTGTTTTAAGATGTTTCAAAAGATTTAAAATGTTTCACGTGAAACATTTTCTAAAATCATAAGTCTCAGCTCTGCCAAAGCACGATTTGAAACTCTGTTTCTTATTTTGTTTCGTTCTCCGTGAAGCTGTAATTTTAGGGTTTTTATCGTGTTTTTGTATCCAAGTCCAACATATACAAGCCCAGCATTTTCTCCTGACGCATAACCTGTCGTAGATATCGCACAGTCAACTCCAAACTTTTCAAACATCCTCTCAACCATCTCAAACGCAACATTTTCACTAACAACACCGTATGTGTCTATAGTTTCAGCCTTAACACCAAGCAAATCTATCTTTGCTTCATTAGAATACACCACCAACGACCTTTTCAAATAATCGTTAACTCCAGACACATTCACAAGTTTAGATGCAATCATGCCACCTGTAATGGATTCTGATGTCATAATCGACAAGTCGTGTTTTTGTAATACTTTGTACAAAGCTTGTTCGATGGTTTCATCGTTTTCTCCAAAAACATATATACCAAGTCTTTCCTTTAGTTCTTTCTTCTTCTCATCAATCATTTTCAATGCAGTTTGTTTGTCGTTAGCCTTGGCAGTTACTCTTAGAATTCTCTTGTCCTTCTTAAAATAAGGCGCTACTGTTGGATTGTTTGATGATTCGATGATATCTTTCACTCTTTCATTCATGTCCCATTCGCCCAGTATCGAAACATTCAATGTTTCAGAAATAATACAGTCTGTTGCGAATTGCTCCAGAACTTTTTGCACTTGTTCTTCAAAAATAGGCTTCATCTCAGCCGGTGGCCCTGGTAGAAACAGTATTCTTTTGCCGTTATTTTCAATCATCGCACAGTCAGCAGTTCCATTGAAGTTTTCAAAAACAATCGCATCTTCTGGAAACATACATTGTTGTAGATTGGCTCTTATCGCTTTTTCATCATTATTGAAATAACGTTTCATTTTTTCATAGCTTTTTTGGTTAAGCACCATTTCCTTGCCAAGACAATCACAGCAGCATTTTTTCGTAATGTCATCTTCAGTCGGTCCTAAACCACCAGTAGTTATAATCAGATCATTTTCTTTCAAACCTTCTTGTATTTCTTTGTACAATCTGTTGTAATTATCTCCAACCACAACTCTCTTGTACAAATCAAACCCAAGCTCTCTAATTTTAATAGAAATGTAGTTGGAATTCGTGTCCAAAGTGTCACCTAGCAGTAATTCCGTCCCAACGGCTATTATTTGAACTTTCATTTGTCCTCCATAGTTTATTACCTATATTTTATTTTCGCCTGTTAAAACGCCTCTCAGAGCGTCGTTTTTTTCTTCGATTTACAATTAAATTATATCACTAATGAAATTTTCATAAAAATGTTTCACGTGAAACATTTTGATTCAAAAATAGAAAAACATCTTTTTCCCTCCCTTAGCAATCAAAATCCCACGAGAAATAATATTTTCCTCTTT
>NZ_JAGYZD010000263.1 GCF_018371055.1 Finegoldia magna
GTCCCTAAGACCCAGAGAAAAAATGAAAATCAATGGTATTTCTTCAATGAGTGACGAAGAATTGATGCAAATCATATTGAAGACTGGAATCAAAGAAGAAGGAGTAGAAGTTCTCTCCAAAAGAGTCGTTGATTACATTAACGAAAATGATTACAAGGATATTTGCGTTGAAGAGTTAATGAAAATAAAAGGGATAGGGATGGCAAAGGCTACATCAATCTTGGCTGGAATCGAAATAGGTAGGAGACTTGCCTTGAGAAAAGCCATGGATAGTTTCAGTCTGAACGATCCTGATAGCGTTGCAGAGATTTTTTGTAATGAGATTGGAAGTTGTGATGTAGAAAACTTCTACGCATTACTTCTAGATACAAAAAACAGAATTATTTCCAAAGAACTTATCAGCAAAGGCACTATCAATCAATCCATTGTTCATCCTAGAGAAGTTTTCAAATCTGCTATAAAAAAGGGAGCGAATTCGATTATTTTAGTACATAATCATCCGTCGGGATCTCTTATTCCATCAAGTGCGGATATTGAAGTGACAAAAAGGTTGGATAAAGTGGGAGATTTGGTAGGAATACAAGTGTTAGATCATATTATCGTTAGCTCAAGGGATAGTCTGAGTATGAGGAAAGGAATGTATTTTTAAATGAAATTATTTAAATTTCAACAAGAAGGTTTGGGAATTGATTTGGGAACTTCCAATTCCATTATTTCTGATGAATATGGGAAAATAATAATCAACGAACCTAGTGTTGTAGCTATAGATATAAATAATTACGATATTGTCGCAGTGGGAACTGAGGCGAAAAGTATGATTGGAAAAACTCCGGACAATATCGTAGCGATAAGTCCGATTGAAAATGGCGTTATAGCTGATTTTGAATCGACTGTAAGTATGCTTTCGTATTTTATTAAAAAAGCAAGACCTAATTTTTCGATTTTCCAACCAGAAGTTTGTGTATCGGTGTCTGCATCGTTGACAGATGTTGAGAGAAGAAGCGTGGAAGATTTGGCGTTAAATGCTGGTGCGAGAAGTGTAAAATTGGTTGAAGAAAACATTGCATCTCTTAAAGGTTTGGGTGTCGATGTGGATGAGCCAACGGGACACATAATTTTAAATATAGGTGCAGGAACAATCGAAGCTTCTGTAATTAGCCTAGGTGGAATTGTGACAAGTTACTGTATCAAAAGCGGTGGAGAAGATATTGACCAAGAAATAATACAAATTTTGAAGAAAAAATTTGGAGTTAATATAGGAATTTCGACAGCGGAAGCCATTAAGTTTAAGATTGCGACATTGAATTCTGACAGGGAAAACAACACGATGATTGTCGGAGGAACTGATGTAATATCGACTATGCCAAAATCTGTTGAGATTAGGGCTAAGGATATTACACCTGCAATTGTTCCGATAGCAGATATGTGTATCGAAGCTTTGAGAAAAGTTTTGGAGAAAACTCCGCCAGATATTGCAAACGACATTATCGCTGAAGGAATTTACATTGTAGGTGGAGTGAGCCTTATCGACTACATTCACGAGTATATTACAAATGTTTTGGGAATCAAAGTGTTGAAGGTGGAATCTGCTATGGATTGCACGGGAATTGGCATAGGCAAATTCTTAAAGAAGGGAGACAAATAATTGGCTAAGTTTGGATATAATAATAAGCTTAGAAAAAGAGTGTTCTTCTTTGCGGTGACTTTGTTTCTCATATTGACGATTACAATATCGAACAACAATAAAACCTACATGTCTATTGGAGAAAACGCGATAGGAACAGTGATTACTCCTGTAAACAAAGTGTTTTATGTGATAGGCTCCAAATTCAAAGAGTCGGTTCATTATGTTTTTGGAACAAAAAAAATGCGTGAAGATAATCAAAGATTAACTGTTGAAAACGCAAAACTACGAAAAAACGTAGATAATTTGAACAAAGTTATAAGTGATAAAAGATATTTGCAAGAAGAATACGAACTTTTGAGTAAAGATAGAACAATAAAAACAAAAGCTTTTATAACTGGAAAAGATCCGGGAAATATTTTTACGAGATTTAGTATAGATAAAGGTTCAATGGATAAAATCAAAAAGGGTGACATCGTGATTGAAGCTGTGTCTTCAAATGATGGAATCGAAAAAGGTTTGGTTGGAGTTGTAACAGAAGTTGGACTTAACCATAGCAAAGTGGACACTATTATGAATAGTG
>NZ_JAGYZD010000264.1 GCF_018371055.1 Finegoldia magna
TTTGCTTTTGTTAGTTGTGTTATTCGTAATGAAGAAATGTCGTATCAACAAAACAAAAATGCTAGTTGTAGCAAGTGTTCGTATGACTGTACAACTTATTATAGCAGGTTTCATCCTAACTTATGTGATAAATGCGAACAACAATTTATTTGTAATAATTTACATATTGGTAATGGCGACATTCAGCAGTTTGAAGGTGTTCAAGGGAAATCATTTATCTGACAAATTCAAAGCGATTATAGGATTTAGCGTATTATTTTCAGGATTACTGGTAGAATGTTTCTACGTGGGATTTGTAATCAGAAAGCCGATTTTGGATGCACAATATGCGATTCCAATTTCTGGAATGCTTTTCGGAAATACAATGACGGCTGTGAATTTGGGAGTAAATTACTTAAACGAAAATCTGAAACTAAACAAAAACAAAATCACAACGTTAATTAATTTGGGAGTAAGTGCAGACACAGCGCTTATTCCGATTGTCAATCAATCAGTAGAAATGGCTATACTACCGAATTTGAACAGTATGATTGCGATGGGAATTATAAGTCTTCCGGGAATGATGACAGGACAAATCCTTTCAGGAGTTAGCCCAAACACTGCGATAATTTATCAGATATCTGTGATGATAGCCATCTGCGCAAGTGTCAACATTGCAAGTTTCTTGTCGCTTTATTTGGGATACAAAAGTTTGATTAATAATAGAGAACAAATAAATTTTGAATTATAATTGGAGGAAAAAAATGAGAATTGAAAAGGATTCTATCGGTGAAATCGAAGTAAGTGACGATGTTTTGTGGGGAGCACAAACTCAAAGAAGTTTCAACAATTTTAAAATCGGAACAGAAAAAATGTCACTTGAAGTCATCAAAGCGCTCACAAGATTAAAAAAAGCGTGTGCGATTTCTAATAACAAATTGGGAAAACTTACAGACGAAAAGAAGGATTTGATTGTGGGTGCATGTGATGAAATCTTGGATCACAAACATGACAGCGAATTTCCACTAGCTGTGTGGCAAACTGGATCTGGAACGCAATCCAACATGAATGTGAACGAAGTTATCGCACACATCGCAAACAAAAAGATTGGGGAGAACATCATTCATCCGAACGATGATGTGAACAAATCCCAAAGTTCTAACGATACATTCCCATCTGCAATCCACATTGCACTTAAACACATGATTGATTCAGAACTAATCGAAGAATTAGAAAATACTGAAAAAGTCTTGGAAAAATTGATGGAAGAAAACAAAGATATCATCAAAATCGGACGTACACATTTGCAAGATGCAGTGCCTCTAAGATTGTCACAAGAAATATCGGGATGGCTTTTCATGATTAGAAAAGGCAAACAACACATCATTGAAGCAAGCAAAGCGTTAAACGAACTTGCAATTGGAGCTACAGCTGTGGGAACAGGACTCAACGCAGTTAAAGGATTCGACCAAATGGTAGTAGATGAAATAAATGCCCAAACAAAAGGAGAATTCGTCACTGCAGAAAACAAATTCCACGCGCTTACATCAAAGGATGCAATAAGCTATACTCATGGAGCAATCACAGCCCTTGCTAATAATTTGATGAAAATTGCAAATGATGTGAGATTTTTGGCGAGTGGTCCAAGATGTGGAATCGGCGAATTGTCAATTCCAGCAAATGAACCGGGCTCATCAATCATGCCTGGCAAAGTAAATCCAACACAAGCAGAAGCATTGACTATGGTTTGTGTACAAATAATGGGCAACAACACGACAATTCAAGTCGCAGCAAGCCAAGGAAATTACGAACTAAACGTATATATGCCTGTGATTATATATAACGCGTTGCAATCAGTACGACTAATCAAAGATGCTACAAAATCTTTTACAGATAATTGTCTAAGAGGACTCAAAGCAAACAGAGAAGTCATAGATTATTATTTGAACAATTCATTGATGCTAGTAACTGCCCTTAACACCAAAATTGGCTACGACAAAGCTAGTACAATCGCAAAATATGCACACAAAAACAACACAACACTTAAACAAGCAGCGCTTGATTTGGAAATTCTAACAGAAGAAGAATTTGACGAATACGTCGACCCTACAAAAATGTGCTAGTTAAAAAAATATTTTATATTGAAAAATAATAATATAAAATATATAATAAGTATGAGGGTAATGGGGGGAGAATATGAAAAAGAAATTAACGATATATGT
>NZ_JAGYZD010000265.1 GCF_018371055.1 Finegoldia magna
CCTGAAATTATTTTATGCATAAAAAAAGAATATACAAGATATTCTTATTTATCCTTGTATATTCTATCATTAACATTATGATATGTCAAACAAATTCTTGATTTTTTGAATATTTTTATTTTAAATTCCGAAAATTTCTTTGTATCGTTCTTGAGAAGTTTTCGAACGTCTTGTGATATCCAAAATCTCGATATTATTTTCCATTATAATAGACAAAATATCATTAATACTACATTTATTTAAGCTTATCATATTTTTATCCATATTAAAACCCTTTGATTGCAAAACAGATGATAATTTGTCGTTATCGCTTGAAATAATCTCTATAAATTTTTCATTTTCCAAAACTTCTTCCAAAATTTTCCCGTCTTTTAAGAACAAAATATTATTGGTGATTTCATCGATATCGTTTAAAGAGTGACTGGATATTAAAATTCCCTGACCATCTTTTGCTTTCTTCTTTATAAGAGCCATCATTTTAATAACGCTAGTTGGATCAAGACCAGAAAGCGGTTCATCAAGCAATATAATATCTCTTTGTGGCAAGAAATCCATCGCAAGCATCAGCTTTTTTTTCATACCTAATGAATACGAACCAGTCTTGCTTTTTACAAAGCTTTCAATTCCTATTTCTTTGATAACCCTATCCACATCATCCTTGGTTCTTTTATAGACATTTTTGATATAGTTCAAATAATCCATGCCATACAAGTTTTCATCCAAGATTTTCTCATCTTTGAAAAAAGAAATATGATTAAAAATCTTCTCATCCTTAAACTCTTTGCCGTCTACCAAAACTTGTCCGCCATCTCTTTTGAGTAGATTGGTCATAGTATTCATCAAAGTAGTCTTACCAGAGCCATTCGGCCCTACCAAAGCTTTGATTTGTCCTTTTTCAATACTAAAAGATATATCGTGAAGTATCTTTTTCTTTCCGTAACTTTTTTCAATATTTACTACTTCTAACATTATTTCCTCCTGCCAAATGAAACTCTGCCCAATACATAAAACAATATTGAACTAATCACAAGAACTACAACAGCCATCACCACCGTGTAAGAATTCTGTCTTATCAACGCCGACAAAAATCCCGTAGATACAAATCCCGAATCCACATAGTTAAATGGAACAAAAGATCCGATTACTCCCATATACTTTAATGCAGTGAATGGTACAATAAACGCAATTATAGATATTAATATCGTAAATAGTTTGTTAGTAGCAGTGTACATAGAATTTACAAACATACTGATAAATATCGTAAACAACACAGTTATTGTAAAGGATTCTAATATATACACCAGAAATGGACCAACATTTGAGTAAATAATTCCACCGTCCACAATATAGTTAATAATTGGAAAATCACTGTCTGCAAATCCACCCATAATACCACCAGCTAAGAATAATACCAAAACTGCCATGATGTTTATGCCAATACCATATATTACGCTTTCTATAATTTTTGACTTGTACGATTTTGTTCGACTTACAGGAAGTACCGATTTAAGTTCAAGCTGCTTATTCGATTTGATAATCGTAGATGTGAACAGCAATAGTGCAAACACAATCAACACTACATCTAATTTAAGATAGAAGTAATCGTGTAACATCGCAAAAGCATTATTTCTCTCTGATATTCCATGAGTAATGTAGTAATTGATTTTAGGTAAAGTTCCTTTGAAACTATCCACATCAAAAGGATTATAATCAATTCCTAATTGCGGAATATAGAATCTGTCTGTTGGTGTGATGTTGTTTATGAGCATGTATTTTTGTTTGAAGAATGCTCCTTCAAGTGCAAAATCGTTGAATACGTCCACCATTCCAGTTGTTTCACTTCCTGTTCCTTGAAAATGAAAACCATTAAATTCATTTACCCTTACCTTATTTAAATTGCTGAACTTTTGGGGAGATTTGTATCTATTTTCATAAGCGTCGAAGTATGTGTTCTCATTTTCGTAAAATTTCAAAGCATCTGAATGAGAATCTATCATTTCCTTTGCTCTTTTGCTATTGCCGTATTTTGCCTTAATCTCATCAATATCCCTATATACCAAATTCTCCATAGTAGAATTAAGATCGGTATAGTTTTTAATTTGAGTGGAATTAAAATTGTGCCAATTGTTTTGTAGGCATATATTTCCAACCAAAATAGCACACA
>NZ_JAGYZD010000022.1 GCF_018371055.1 Finegoldia magna
AGCATCCTTGGCTTCTTCTTGACCAGCAACATCTGTAAATTTCTTGCCAGTTTGACTTTCAACGTAAATTTTTGCGTTGCTCTTACCAAATTGTAATGCATTGCCTCCCATTTTTTTAGTAGCTTGGCTCATTGCTAATTGCAAGAAACCAAATATTATTATAAATGGCAAGACAAATTGTAAGAAAATTGATAAAAGTGGTGCATATTTACTAGGAATGTCGCTTGAAAATTGGACTTTGCTTTCCAATAAGCGATCAACTAATTTTTCGTCTCTAATCAATCCTGCTTTGTAGATTACGTTGTTTTTATCTTTTGCTTTGAAATTGATATGAGTGTCTAATATTTTTACCTCTTTAACTTCTCCTTTATCGAGCATTTCGATAAATTTATTGTAAGGTACTTCTTCTTCTTTCGTTTTTGAAAAAGTAGGGAAAAGCAAGCCGGCAACCACAGCATAAAGAACTATAGCTATAAGATAATAAATTATTATCTTCTTCTTATTTTGCTTGTTTTCTTTCATATTGTGCCACTACATTAATTCAACATTTAATTTTTCGTTTAATAAATTCAAACTTTTGATAATACTATTGTATTCTTCGTTAGTTAATTTAATTTGTTTTTTATATTTTTCAGAAATTTCTTCAACGATATTGTTGATGATTTTCTTTCCTTTTTCTGTCAAACGAACAGTAACAATTCTTTCGTCTTTTTCAGATCTTTTTCTTGAAACATATCCTTCTTTTTCTAGTGCTTTACACAAGTTAGAGATGTTTCCACCAGCCATACCAACTAAAACTCCGATATCACCTATAGTCAAATCATCATTTTTGCCTAATTCAAATAAAGTTTTAACTTTCATAATAGTTAATCCGTATTTATCTGAAATTGGTGCCAATAAAGCGTCTGTTTTACGATAAGTTTCTCTCAACAATTGAGATAATTCTGTGTTAATTAAATTGTAATCCATATTTTCCTCCATTTAATTTTTAAAATATTATGTGTTTTGATATAATAAAATACACATAAGTGGTTATCCACTAATTACAGTATATATGTTAATTATATAGAAATTATGGAGATAAATGTAAAATATGGAAAATTTTAATAAAAAAGACTATAAAAAATTGTGGGTGAATTTTGAATCTAGTACACAAGCTATGGATTTACTCGTAATTTTGAATAATATAGAAATTTTTGAAATATCTTTAATCACAATAGAATCTGATGTAAATAATAACGTTCTAGATTTGATGGATAATTTGGATTGGGATGTAGAAGTTGTATTTTTGAAAGATTTTATGAGTGAAAATGATGTCGTATTATCAAGATTTTTAGGTGATTTTAAAAATATTGATTTGCTGAATTTCTCTAACATGAAATATTTGTCAGAATTTTTTACGGAAAACACTGAGGCTCTTGAATCATTAGATGATATTTTCATGTACGATAAATATGTCAAATCAGAAAACAGCGATTTGAATGTATTAAATGGTAAAAGTGTGTTTATGATTACGAATGACACATTTAACAAAAATGATTATACTGATATTTTGAATGAAATGTTTGATGAATCATCAGAAAAACTAATTGAAGATTTGTTCTTGTTGTACGCATACTCCAAAAAAGATCATTTTATTTATGCACAAACAAATTTAAAAATTGATGAAGAAAATAATTTGATTGAAGGAGAGGGAATTGAAACGTATATTTCAGTTACATATAATATCGATAGATTTAGAGAATTTTTAGAAAGCGTGATTATTTAATGAAAACAAAGTTTAAAATAGGCTCTTCTATGTCGCTTTTCTTAGGGAGTTTATCCATCGGAGTATTTTCAGGTGGACTGGCTGTCTTTTACAGATATTTGCTAAGTAAATTAGAAGTGGTTAGAAATGCCGTTTATTCTAACAACAGCTTTCCAAGAGCTATTTTAATTATCGCAGTATCATTTGTCCTAGGAATTGTGGTTAGCAAATTACTTAAATGGGCCCCACTTTCAGGTGGTAGTGGTATTCCTCAAGTTCAAGGAGAACTTATCGGAGCTTTTAATCAAAATAGTTTTAGAGTTACTGTTTCCAAAATTGTAGGAGGAGCAATTGCCTCATTAGTGGGACTTTCTTTGGGAAGAGAAGGCCCTTCAATTCAATTGGGAGCTAGTAGTGCTAAGTGGCTATCAGAAAAATTTGGAAAAAGCAAAACGGATGAGAAATTGTATTTAACTGCAGGAGCTGCTGCAGGTCTTTCAGCTGCTTTTTCAGCACCGATTTCAGGGCTTGTTTTCATATTGGAAGAGCTTCACAAATCTTTTTCAAAAAAAGTGGTTGCAATAAGTTTTGCTGCAGCAGTGGTAGCCGATGTTATCGCTGTTGGAATATTCAAAATCAAACCAGTGTTTTCGTTTGGAATGACCTATGCACTGCCAACAAAATATTATTTATTGATTATTCCGATGATTATACTTTGCTGCGCCGTTGGGAAACTATTTAATTATTCAATCGCGTTTTTCCAAGATGTATTTGCGAAGATTAAGCTTGAACAAGATTTGAAGATAGCAATATTTTTTGCGTTTGTATCTGTAGTTGGATTATTCTACAAAGATATTTTAGGTGGAGGCCATTCATTTATAGAAAACATGGCATCACACAATTACAATTCATTTTTGGTTTTAATAATACTTTTGTTATTCAAAATGTTTATGACATCGACATCTTATGCGACTGGAACTCAAGGTGGTATTTTCTTGCCGGTTTTGGTTCTAGGTGGAATTACAGGATTATTTTATTTTAATTTAATGAGTGCTTTCGGCGTTGTGCAAGATGTTTATTTGTCAAATTTTGTTGTGCTTTCTATGGTTTGTGTTTTAACAGCTGTTGTTAGAAGTCCTCTTTTGAGTGTTGTGTTGGTACTGGAATTAAATGGAAATATGACTCATTTATTGGGGTTGGCATTTTGTTCAATCATGGCATATTTTATATGCATGGATTTAAATTTCGAACCAATTTACGATATTTTATTAAAGAGAATGTTGAACAAAAGAGTTGTTGGAAAAGGTGTTAATGATAAATTCACAATGTTTGATATAAAACTTGGATATGAAAATTGTGTTTCCAATAAGAAAATCAAAGATATTGATTTTCCAAAAGACGCATTGATTGCAGAAGTGGATTCAAATGGAGAAAAATACGTTCCAAATGGAGAGAGCGTATTAAAAACAGGAGATATTGTCACTGTTTTAGTAAAAGATGAACAACTTTATGATACTAGAATGAAAGTTCTTGAAGTTTTTGGAGAAAATAATGGATAAAATAAAAGAAAACTTGAACTATATATTACTTGCAGTTGTCGCTATTCTTGTATGCGTCTTGGCGGTGATGATGTTTTCTAAGAAAAATGTATACAATATTAACACTGGAAATAGCCCCGTATTGAAGAAGAATTACGTAGTAACTCACTACGATAACAAGATTTTCATGTACAAAAATGAAAACTTAATTCTAAAACAGGATTACGACGACAAAAAGCCTTATTATTTTGATGGCAAATTTCTTTATTTGATTGATAAAAAGGATTTGTTGCAATATAATACAAAAGGAAAGATGAATTCAAAGCTATCTTTTAAATCTGATATTTCCTATATTTTTGCAAACAAAGACCATATTATTGTCGATACACAAAATGAATTTTCAATTGTTAATAATATGAAAATTTTGGAAAGCTTTGATATGAAAGACGAAGTATCTAGTTTGATAGCGTCGGATAAATCAAATTATGCTTTTAGCACGATAGGAAAGCGTGACGGAAGAATTTTTTCTAAGATTTACATGTATGATGAAAAGGGACTTTTCTACAAAAATATTTTCATCGATAAGCCGATTTTTAGAATGAAATATGTCGATGACAAATTAATCGTAGTGTTTGATGGATATATCAAAGTTTTTGACAAAGCTAAAATTACAAAATCGAAATCATTCGACGGGACAAAAGATGTTGGGATTTCAGATAAAAACGTATATGTAATTACAAAAACAGGAGAACTTTTAATATACGATAAGGATTTGAAATTGGTGAGCCAATCTAAAATAGATGATTCACTTAAAATATATTCAAATGACAAAAACTGCATATTATATAACCAAAATGGGTATTTTATGTTTGAGGATTCCAAACTAGTGGAATATAAAGCATCGGATCTTAAATCAATAACAGGAGAAGATGATTTTTATTTAGTATTTAATAACAGAATAGAAAGGATTAGGTAATTATGGAAATTGTAGATGCAAGAGGACAAGTTTGTCCAAGACCAATTATTATGACAAAAAATGTATTTGATGAATTAGAAGAAGGTACAGTTAAGACACAAGTTGACGACATGTACTGTGTTGAAAATTTACAAAAATACGCAAATGGTCAAGGTTTCGAATTCAGTTATGTAGAAACAGATTATGGCTTTGAAACTACTATTGTAAAAGAAAAAGGAGCACAAAAGAAGGTTGAAGAAACTAACGGTAATTTAGTTTTAGCATTCTCAAGCGATAAAATGGGTGATGGAGATGAAAAATTAGGCAAATCACTTATTAAATCATACATTTATTCTGTAGCAGAAGCTGACGAAGTACCAAGTACACTTTTATTCTTCAACTACGGAATACATTTGACAACTGAAGGATCAGAAGTTATCGACGATTTAAAGAAAATCGAAGAAAAGGGTGCAAAGATTATGACTTGTGGCGCTTGCTTGGACTTCTACGATAGAAAAGAAAAACTTTTGATAGGCGAAGTTACTAACATGTATGTAATTTACGATACTTTATCAAAATCTGACAGAAATGTAATTATTAGATAATGGAAAAGATATTACTAACTTTTACATCAGTTAATTTTACAATGATGACAGAAAGTAAACTTGTGAGTATGGGATACGATATTAAAACTATCCCTACTCCAAGGGAAATTTCTGAAAGTTGTGGATTAGCTATTATGTTGGATCCTGATAAAAAAGATGAGATGATTGCGTTGAAAAAAGAACTTCCAATCGCTAAGATATGGTCGTATCTTAAAGTAGATGGAGTAATTTTTGTAAATGAGGTAAAAGAATAATTCATGTTATTTAATATTGAAAAGTTCAATCAAATATTTTATAATTCTGCTGGTCAACTAAATTTGTTGGCCAAGATTTTATTATCCCTGTTAATCATCGTATTTACGAAAATAGTTGTAAGCATTTTAACTAAAAGTTTCGATAAGTTATTAATGAAAAAGGGAAAATCTGTTGAAGGCAGACAAATCACAGTTACTAAATTGTTGAACAATACCATCAAATATATAATTTATTTTTTCTGTGTAGTCCATGTACTAGATTTGTTTGGAGTAAAAACAGATAAGATATTGGCTACTGCTGGTATTGGTGGGGTTGCTATTGGTTTTGGTGCACAATTTATAATAAGAGATGTAATCAGTGGACTTGCGTTGATTCTTGAAAATCAATTCAAAGTCACAGACCATGTGATTATAAATGGAATTGAAGGTAACGTTCAAGAATTGGGACTTAGAGTTACAAAAATAAGAGGATTTGACGGAGCTATTCATATGATAAGTAATGGTCAAATCAACACGGTGACTAATTTATCCAAAGAAAACCAAAGAATTGAAGTTAAAATGGAAGTTCCAATCAAATACAGTTTGGGTCAATATACTGAAATCATAGATGAAATTTCTAATGAATTGGTAGATGAGTATTCAGATATTGTAAAAAAACCAGAGCTAATAGGCGTTACAAAAATGGATAAAAACTCCATGACTATTACGATTTGGGGTAGTTGTAAACCAGAATCTCAATACTTGTATCAAAGAGAAATTATCAAAAAATTCATAGAAAAAGCCAAATCAAAATCAATGGATTTGAATTGTTATTTTGTAGCAGGTGATGAAGATGAAATATAAAGTAAATGATATTGTAACACTAAAAAAAGGTCACCCATGTGGTGAAAACAAATGGGAGATTTTAAGAACTGGAGCAGATATTAAATTAAAATGCTTGGGTTGCGATAAAATAGTGTGGCTTACAAGGTTAGAATTTAACAAAAGAATCAGGAAAATTCAAGATAAAAACGGCAAATTTGTATCCATAGTTCATTACGAACCAGAAGATGACGAATAAAAAACGATAGGAGAATTATGAATTACGTTGTAATACCAGCGTACAAACCAGATGAAAAACTCACAAAATTGGTGGAAAATTTAAACAACAACCACATCAATATAATTGTGGTTAAAGACGGTCCGTGCGAATATGATTTTTCAAAACTTAATAATATAGTTCTTCTTGAGCATCAAACTAATATGGGAAAAGGAGCTGCACTTAAAACTGCATTCAAATATTTGAAAGCACAACAAGCGTCAGGGACTGTGGTTACAAGCGATGCAGATGGACAACACTTGGTCAAGGATATTTTGAAATTGATAGAATATTCTGAACAAAATCAGGATAAATTAATACTTGGAGTGAGAGATTTGAAAAGAGGAATCCCTCTTAAATCTCTGCTTGGTAATACTATAACTAGAATGGTATTTTATTCTAGTTCATCGAAATACATCAAGGACACGCAAACGGGACTCAGAGCTTTTAATACGTCTAATCTTGATAAAATGATAAGAATCGAAGGAGAAAGATACGAATACGAAATGAATATGCTTTACGAATTCGATTCTGAAAGCATAATGCAAGTTCCTATCGAAACTATTTATATAGAAAATAATGAAACAAGTCATTTTAATGCACTAAAAGATTCAGTCAAAATCTACAAAAGCATACTGAAATTTTCTGCGTCAAGTTATTTGAGTTTTTTGGTGGATTATTTTACTTTTTTATTGTTAGTTTACAAATTAGACGTACAAAGTTTGGTGCTGTCCAATATAATAGCAAGGGCAGTGTCAAGCACGTTTAACTTTTATGTGAATAACAAATACGTATTCAAAAATAAAGATAAAATCCTAAAAAAATACATCAAATACGTGACATTAGTAGTGTTCATACTAGCTTTGAATACTATTGTGTTGAAAATTTTGTCAAGTTTAGGAATTAAAGTTTTTGTGGCAAAAATCATAACTGAAGCTTTGATGTTCATAGTAAGCTACAACATTCAAAAAAGAATAATATTCAAATAGCACTTTTAATAGAAAAAATTATAGAGTTTTTAATAGAAGTGCTTTTTTAGTGCAAATCTTTAAAATTTTGTAGATTTTTGTGCATTAGGTTTGTTGTATAATAATTTTGAAAGGAGATTATTATGAAAAAAATTGGATATTTGTTATTTGCGATTATCATTTCATTATTAATGGTAAGTTGTGCGCAAAGTGACAAATCAAGAGTGTCTGATGAACTTAACTTAAAATTAGTTAAAGCAAATCAAATCATGGAATACGATGATCATGGAGCAATGGGAGATGGGACAAGATTTATAACATTTGAATTTGACAGCAACGATACATTGAATCAGATAAAATCGGATAGTAACTGGAAGAAATTTCCATTGGATAAAACAACGAAAACTTTAATGTATGGAGATGAAAAAACATCATCTTATGTGACGGATCATAATTCCAGATCGCTTTTTCCAGAAATTTCTGAAGGTTATTATAAGTTAATCGACAGACAAGAAGACAAGAATCAAAATATTTTAAAACGTTCATCTTTGAATTTTACACTTGCAGTTTATGATACAAAAACTAATACTTTGTTTTTTGCAGAAATTGATACTTAAAATTGAAAATCTAATAAAAAATAGCAAACCAACGGTGGACATTCCTCACGTAAATGGTTTGCTATTTTTATTTTATTTCAATGGTTTTTCGAATGCTATTCTCTCGTCTGTTTTTCTTATATAAACTATCCCACATTTTTGAAATCCGTTTTTCTCAATAAATCTTAGCATGGATTTGTTGTCTTTGTGTGTGTCCACTCTTATGGAGTCGTAGTTTAATTCTTTTAATTTATTTTCAAAGAAATCCAACAGATTTTTGGCTACATTTTGTGATTTGTAATCTGGGTTTACTGCTATTCTGTGAATTACTCCGTATTTTCCATCGATTAGCCATTTTCCATCTATGTTTTTATAATCCTCATCCCCATCCAAGACTAACACAGCCATTCCTACAACTTTTCCATCTATTTCTGCTACGTATAATCTGTTTTCTTTCAAATCAGTTAAAAAAACATCTTCATTAGGATAATTTTCACTCCATTGATTTATTTTATTTTCTTTCATATATGATTTGGCGTTTTCAACAATTTCCATTATTTGTGCTATATCATTTTCGTTTGCAATTCTTTTTATCATTTTTCACCTCATTTTATATAAAATTTTAACATATTTCAAAAAGTATTTTAATATTAAAAAAATTTCGATATTTTTGTGTTAATTTTTATTGTAAATGTGTTATAATTTTATGTGGAAATCAGTTAAGGAGGCAACATATTGAAACCAAATATTTACTCTGAGATTGATAAGTTAAAATCTGTAATAGTTCACAGACCGGGAGAAGAATTAAATAATTTGACTCCTGATTTTATGGAAGAGTTATTGTTCGATGAACTTCCTTACTTGGAAAATGCTATCAGAGAACATGACTTTTTCTGCGAAACTATGCGTAATGAAGGTATTGAAGTATTATACCTAGAAGATTTGGCTGCAGAATCTATCAAACAAGATGACGTTAGAGAACAATTTATCGAAGATTTCCTAGAAGAATCGGGAAATAAGTCCGCAGATGAAATCAATTTACTAAGAGATTTACTTACAAATATCTCAGATGAGAAAGAATTGATACTTAAAACTATGTCAGGAGTTAGGTTGGATGAAATCGGTATTAATGACGAAAGTGGAAGACTTTTGGCTGTTAATCCAATGCCTAACTTGTATTTCACAAGAGATCCATTTTCTTTTGTAGGAAATTGTGTGAGTATCAATAGAATGTGGTCGGAAACTAGAAATAGGGAAACGCTTTATGCAAAATATATTTTCACTTATAATTCTAGATTCAACGATATTGAAAAAATTTACGATAGAACAGAAGATACTTCTATCGAAGGCGGAGATATTTTAATATTGAACAGCGAATGTGTAGCTGTTGGTATTTCTCAAAGAACACAAAAAGAAAGTGTTGACAAATTCGCTAAGAATTTATTGGAAAAATCAGATTTCAAATTTGTTTTGTCTTTCAAAATTCCTAACAAAAGAGAATTTATGCACTTGGACACTGTGTTCACAATGATTGATAAAGGAATTTTCACAGTTCACCCACTTATAGAAGGACCTTTGTATGTTGAAAAGTTGTATCTTGAAGATAACACTTTACAAAGAGAAGTTCAAAAGGGTTCATTAGAAGAAATTTTATCTACAAATTTACACGTTGATAATGTAAAAATTATAAGATGTGGAGGAACTAATCCGATAGATCAAATGCGTGAACAATGGAATGACGGTTCAAATACTTTGGCGATTGCACCAAATACTGTTATTGTTTACGACAGAAACAATGTTACAAACAGCTTGTTACAAGAAGCTGATGTAAATATAAGAACTATTAAATCAGGCGAATTATCTAGAGGACGTGGGGGTCCAAGATGTATGAGTATGCCATTTGAAAGGGAGATGTAATTATGTTAAAAGGAAGAGATTTTTTAACTTTAAAAGATTTCACTAAAGAAGAAATCGAACATTTACTAAATGTAAGTGCTGCATTAAAAGAAAAGAAAAGAATGGGTATTGTAGGAGAAACTTTAAAGGGCAAAAATATTGTTTTGTTATTTGAAAAAACTTCTACTAGAACAAGATGTTCATTTGAAACAGCTTGCCACGATGAAGGTGGTAATGTAACATTCTTAGGTATGAATGATAGCCAATTCGGTAAGAAAGAATCTGTAAGAGACTCTGCTTTAGTCTTATCAAGATTCTACGATGGTATCGAATTTAGAGGATTTGACCATGCAACTGTAGAAGAATTAGCAAAATATTCTTCAGTTCCAGTATGGAATGGTTTAACTGATATTTATCACCCAACACAAATCTTAGCAGACTTTTTAACTGTAAAAGAAAACATCCACAAAAACTTAGACCAAGTTAAATTCGTTTATGTTGGTGATGGTAGAAACAACATGGCAAACTCTTTAATGATTGGAGCTGCTAAATTAGGTATGGAATTTGTAAATCTTGCACCAAAAGAATTACATCCATCAAACGAAATGATGAACTCTATCCAAGAAATTGCCAAAGAATCTGGTGCTAAAATCACAGTTACTGACGATTTCAATAGCTTAAAAGGTGCAGATGTAATCTACACTGACGTTTGGGTATCAATGGGTGAAGAAGATCAATTCGAAGAAAGAATTAACTTACTTAAAGATTACCAAGTAGATATGAAGAAAATCGAAATGACTGAAAATCCTAACGTAATCTTCTTACACTGCTTACCATCTTTCCACAACTTAGAAACTAAAGTTGGTCGTGAAATCCACGAAAAATTTGGTTTGTCAGAAATGGAAGTAACTGATGAAGTATTCTACAGCAAATATTCAAAAGTATTTGATGAAGCTGAAAACAGAATGCACACTATAAAAGCAGTTATGGTAGAAACAATCGGCAATAAATAAATTTTAAATTTTTGAGAGATAGCTTTTGTACTATCTCTCATTTTTTATTGCTAAATATTGCAAAATTCCGGAATTTTTGATAAAATATCTTGTCATCGTCAATAGTTACGATTTGTCAAAAAACGTATATTATCACGGATTTTTGATATTATATTAGTATAAGATACGAATGAGAGGTGAAATATGAAAAGTTTTTACAATAGAATATTGAATTACAGTACAGACCAAAAATTTATTCTGTTGACTGCTATTGCAATGTTTATGCCGTTTTATATAGGAATCGGCGTTTTGATAGTGGATATGTTTTATTTTGTGTATCAAAATAAATTCAAGGAAATTTTTGATAAGTCTAATCTGTCTGTTTTTGGATTGATTTTCGCTGCTTATTCCTTATTAGTAAGCATTGTGTTCAACAATACTTATGGAATACTTGCGACTGTAGGAATGTTTGTGCTTTTTGTATTTGTGCTCTTTATTAGGAAAAATATGACAGAACAATTTATGGAAGACTGCATGATAATTATCATGTTGTTTGCATCGTTCTGTTTCTTGATAACATTGACTCAGTATTCGATAATTTTGAAGAACAATTCATTCAACTACACGCAATTCATGAAATACATCAGTGAAAATAGAACGACTGTTGGAACATTCTTTTTCAATGCAAATTATTATGCTATGGTGTGTTCTTTGGTTGGAATAATCAGTGCATACAAGTATTTTTCGACAGAATCATTTGAAAGATTATTTTCTTTTATAGTTGGAGTTTTAAGCGTTCTAACTTTATTGATCACAGATTCAAGGGGAGCGATGTTTGCTAGTTTCATAGCTGTGTTTGCTCTTACGATTATGATGAAAAAAAGAAAATACACTGTAGCGATTATTTCATTATTTGCATTGGCATTTGTTGGAATTGTGGCAGCGGGTAGGATGGATTTGGTTCCAAGAATTGACAAAATTGGATTCGATATGGGTCTTAGAAGATCGATTTGGATTAGTGCTATTGCAGCTTTCAAGAAAAACTTCATAATTGGTGTTGGTCCACTTGGAATTCACAATATTTACACTACAATAAGAGATCGTGCGATTCTTCATTCACACAATTTGTATTTGGATATTTTGGTTAATTACGGATTGATAGGGGCTGGATTGTTAGTTCCAATTCTTTATCAGTTATTTAGAGAAATCAAAAGTCTGTATTCAAAAAAATACACTAAAATGATTGTTGCAATGATAATTATGGTTATGATTCACAGTATGGTGGATGTTACAATATTTTGGACACAAACTTCATTCATATTTTTAACATTTGTTGTAGGAGTTGGTGAATTATCCACTGTGCCTGTTGCAGAATTAAGTTTGTTCAAGAATAAGAAAACTTTTAATACAAAAAATATTTACGAAAAATAAAACAAAAATTTCAAGATAGTTGGTAAAATATACCAACTATCTTTTTTACTTTAAAAAAAACACAATATCAATTATAATAGTAAACAAGGAGGATTTTGAATGAGTTTTAAATTTTGTTCGCTATCAAGTGGATCAAGCGGAAATAGCGAATATATAGAGACAGAACACTCCAAAATATTAATCGATGCAGGTTTTAGTGGTAAAACTATTGAAAACCTACTTAAATATATAAACGTAGACCCAAGTAAATTAGATGCAATCTTTGTGACTCATGAACACGCAGACCACATTAAAGGAATTGGCGTGTTGAGTAGAAGATACGATTTGCCAATTATCGCAAATACTGAAACTTGGTATGCAATGGATAGCAAGATTGGAAAGATAAATGATAAGAATATTTATATCTTCGAAAATAATAGACATATTAATTTCAAAGATTTGGATATTTTACCGATTAAAACTAGTCACGATAGCGCAAATAGTTGTGGTTATGTGATTAGCAAGGACGACAAGAAAATTTCTTTAGTTACTGATACTGGAATTATCGAAGATAGCGTGTATGAAGAAATTAAAGATTCGAATCTTTTTTTTATTGAAGCAAATCATGATGTTGATATGCTAAAGTACGGGAGTTATCCTCCAGCATTAAAACAAAGAATATTGTCGGATCACGGACATTTGTCCAATGATTCGTGTGCGTACTTATTAGGAGATATTCTAAGAGGAAATCACGAAGTTATTCAATTGGCGCATTTGAGTAAGGAGAATAATACTCCAAGAAAAGCACTAAGTACTGTTGAAGATTATTTGAGGAGTTTGGGACTTGATGTTGGAGAAGCTGTGAGTTTAGAAGTAGCTGAAAGATATAGCCCTAGTAACATAGTAGATTTAGAAAAAATGGAGATATATGCAAAGAACTGTACAAGAAGTTGAAAGAGCAATTATAAAAAAATATAGAAAACACATTTGGTCGAAGTTTATAAAGGCCATAAAACAATATGATTTGATTCAAGATGGAGATAAAATAGCCGTGTGTATGAGTGGTGGCAAGGATAGTCTGCTTCTTGCGAAATTATTCCAAGAACTTCAAAAACACGGAATGAATAATTTTGACCTTGAATTTATAGCGATGAATCCAGGTTATAGCGAAGAAAACACTAGACTTGAGAAGGAAAATTTTGAGAAACTTAACATTCCTTATCACATGTATGATACTGATGTATTTAGTGTTAGCGAGAAGATTTCATCGAATAATCCATGTTATATGTGTGCGAGAATGAGAAGAGGTGCGCTTTATTCCAAAGCAAAAGAGCTTGGTTGCAATAAAATGGCATTGGGACATCACTTTGATGATGTGATTGAAACAATTTTATTGAATGTTTTGTGTTCTGGAAATTATAAAACTATGATGCCAAAGCTTCACTCTAATAACTTTGAAGGGATTGAACTTATCAGACCAATGTATTTAATTAGAGAAGAATCTGTAAAAAGTTGGTTGAATTACTCAGGGCTAAAAGCATTAGATTGTGCTTGTTCTGTAACTAAAAAAACAGAAGGATCTATGAGAAAACAAATCAAACTATTGATTGAAGAATTGTCGAATAGAGGATTTACTAATGTAGAAAATTCAATATTTAAATCCAGTGAAAATGTTGATGTATCAAGAATTCTTGGGTATGAATATAATGGAGAAAAGTATAACTTTTTGGATACTTACGGTGAAAATGATTTATAATCGTTAATTTATAGGAGGAAATATGGGAACAGAACCAATTAAAATCCAAGAAAATTTATATTACTTGGGTGTAAATGACAGACAAACAGAATATTTTGAAAACATGTGGCCATTGCCTTATGGAGTAGCTTACAATTCTTACTTACTTACAGGAGAAAAAACTTGCTTGATGGACACTGTAAAAATTAGCAAAAGTGATGAATTTGTAGATAATGTTAAAGCGATTTTAAAAGATAGAAAATTAGACTATTTGGTAATTCATCACATAGAACCAGATCATTCAGGATCAATTCCACAAATTTTAGATCTTTATCCAGATATAAAAATAGTTGGAAACAAGAAAACAAGATCAATGTTGAATGATTATTATGAAATTGATTCTGACCATTTTATCGAAGTTGGAGAAGGTGA
>NZ_JAGYZD010000266.1 GCF_018371055.1 Finegoldia magna
GAACTTGCTACAACAACAAATACTGATGATAATATAAAGTTAGATAATTCCCCAACTCCACCAGTAGTTGTTCCGTTAATTATAAAGTTCAACAAAATCTTAACTGCAGAAGTTAACACACCTGCTACAGGTCCTAGTGCAAATCCTGAAATTAATACTCCCAAATCTCCTATGTCCACTGTCATAAATGGTGGTGCAAATGGTAGAGGGAATTTAAAAATCATAAGCAATGCACTTATTGCCCCTAAAATACTGATTTTCACCATAGTTTGAGTACTAGAATTTTTTCTTGTGGTTTCCATAACCTACCTCCTAAGATTTTCAAGGGCAAATAAAAAAGCCCTTATATTTAGGGCTAAATGTTAATTATTACATTTACTTCTTTCGTCCAGACTTTACTGTCGGTATTGGAATTACACCAAATCATGCATAATGCTCGCGGACTATAACCGCCGGTGAGGAAATCAACCTCGCCCTGAAGTAACTTCATTATACCACTAAGTATATTTTTTGTAAACTTTTGCTATTAAGTATTTTTATTTTTGGGTATACTATTATTGAGGTGATTTTATGAACATAACAAAAGAATTAATGAGTTTTATCGATAACAGTCCATCTGTTTTTCACGTTATCGATAATTTTAAAAAAACACTAACAGAAAACGGGTTTACTGAATTAAAATTTAAAGATAATTGGAAAATCGAAAATGGCAAAGGATATTTTGTAACAAATAACGATTCATCAATTATCGCTTTTAAAGGAAGTTCTGATTTCGATAATATCAGATTGATTGGGTCTCATTCAGACAGCCCAACTTTTAGAATAAAACCAAATTCTATCGTAAACAAAGACGGATTTTTGACTTTAAACACTGAAGTTTATGGTGGACCAATACTAAGCACATGGTTCGACCGTCCATTGTCTGTAGCTGGTAGAGTTGTTTTGAAATCAGATAATCCATTCAAACCAGAAATCAAACACATTAACGTAGATAAGAATTTGTTGATAATTCCTAACGTTGCAATCCACATGAACAGAGATGTTAACAATGGCTACAAATTTAATGCGCAAAAAGATACATTGCCACTTTTAGCATTATCAGAAAAAGATTCTAAGATAACTTTTGAAGAAATTTTGGCTAGAAATACTGGAATAAATGCTGAAGATATTTTGGATTTTGATTTGTTCTTATACGATAGACAAAAAGGAGAATTTGTCGGAGAAAACGATGAATTTTATTCAGTAGGAAGAATCGATAATTTGGGAATGGCATTTAATTCTATCAAATCCTTAATAGATTCCGAAGTTACAAACACATTAGCCTTAGCTATGGTTTTTGATAACGAAGAAATCGGATCTTCTACAAAACAAGGAGCAGGAAGTACACTTCTTAGCGATTGTTTCAAAAAAATCGTCGAAGATAACAATAAAAACTTCTATGAAGTATTGCACAATTCTTACTTGATTAGTGCAGACCAAGCACACAGTTTGCATCCAAATTACACAGAAATGGCAGATCCTACTAACAGACCACTAATCAACAACGGTCCTGTTATAAAATACGCTGCAAACGGAGCGTATACTTCGGATGCAGTTAGCTCATCAATATTTAAGAAATTATGCTTAGATAAAAACATTCCATGCCAAGAATTCACAAACAGATCAGACAAAAGAGGAGGCTCCACAATCGGACCTATCACTGTTTCTAATTTGGATATTCAATCTATTGATATTGGAAATGCAATTTTGTCAATGCACTCTGTAAGGGAATTAGGTGGATGTAAAGACAACGAATATATCTATGAATTATTCAAGTATTACTACGAATATTAACAAAATGTAAATTAAAAGTTAAGATTTTTTAATTCTTAGTAAAACGGAGATAAAATATGATTATTAAAAGTAATCTCTTTTATCTCCGTTTATTTATCGATAAATGGATTTGTCATAAATCTAAATCTATCGTATACTAATAAAGTACTTGAGATAAGCAAGTAATAAAAACGTCGGGGTGTAGCGCAGTCCGGTAGCGCACGTGGTTTGGGACCATGGGGCCGGGGGTTCAAATCCTCTCACCCCGACCATAATCACAAATTATATTTGTGATTTTTTTGTTTCCTTTTGTTATTGATATTATGAAAAAATACATCTGTTT
>NZ_JAGYZD010000267.1 GCF_018371055.1 Finegoldia magna
GTTTGAACAGAGTGAAAACCAGCGCCTTGAGACGCTGGTTGGTATCACTCGGGCTTATAGCCCATGAACAAACCACCCGTTTTACGGGTGGTCATGATTATTTTCAATCTCTACGATGTCTTTTAAAAACTGTGATGAATCAACTTCAACGGAATTTCTAGTTTTTGGAGATAACAGGGTTAATTTGTCCTTTGCTCTAGTCATAGCTACATAAAACATTCTTCTTTCTTCTTCAAATATATTTTCGTAATTCTTGTTGTTGGAGTCAATATTTGTAGGAAACTCTCCATCTATCAAATCGATAATGAATACTTCATCAAATTCCAAACCTTTTGCAGAATGTACAGTTAATAAATTTAGATTACTAGTATGTTTTATAGAATCCTTTTGGATTTTCTTTAAATTTTCAATTTCATTGATAAAATCTTCGTAGCACTCACAATCTTTAAATAAATATTTATATATTTCAGTCAAAAGGTCTAATGATATCTTTTGGTTTTGGAGTAGAACACTGTCCTCAATATATGTTTTGTAATCAATATCATTCATAATGATATCAATTTTCTTGGAACCTTTTGCTCTTTTTATTCCTGAAAAAAATGATTTTAAATCCATAAATCTGTCTACATAATACCTACTTAGAGTTGAATCATCCAAAAGACGATCCAAAACAGGAATTGATTCATCGTAAGTTTCCAGTTGATTTATGGATGTTTTTTTAATGTAGCTGTTTAGTTTGTAATAAATATCTCTAAAAAGTCCGACAGATGTTTTGTTTTCAGAAAAAGCAATCATTTTTAAAATATCATTGAGCACAAAATGATTGTAAAAATCATCTTTTTGATATCTAGAGTGAAAATTAATATCTTGATCGTGTAAATACTTCGTTAGAGCTATAGACGAAATATTCTTTCTGTACAAAATTGCAGTCTTTTTATCAGGATTTATATTGCTTTTTAGATAAGAAAACATGGACAAAAAGTTTTGAGGAAATTTTATTATTATTTTTTTATCTGATGATTTTGTGGATGTAACATCTTTATTGTATCGATTTTTATTCTGTTTTATAAATAGGTTACTTGCGTCAACTATTTTGTCCGTACATCTGAAATTCTGGTCGATATAATAAATACTAGCATCTGGGAAAATCTTATTAAAATCTAACAAATAGCTAGGATCTGCTCCTCTAAAAGAATAAATCGACTGGTCGTCATCTGCTACAATAAACAAATTATTTTCAGGGTAGGCGATTTTTTTGATTAATTCAAATTGAATTTTTGAAGTATCTTGTCCTTCGTCTACTTGAAAAAATTTGTACTTACGTTTAATTCTTTTTAGAATATAATCATCTTCGTTGAGTATCTCAAATGATTTTGTAAGCATATCATCAAAATCAATATAAAAATTATTTTTCTTGAAATTTTCGTATTCTAGGTATATTTGTTCAAAATTTTCAATATCGAATTTCGGAAAATCTTTGACTATCATCATATTTTTACAATAGCCATAGTATTGCAAGAACTTTTCGACGTCTTCATCCTTAGAGTTTGTTTTATTGATTTTTCTTATTATATTTCTAATCACAAGATATTTATTGATATCATTATTAGATTCAAGAATTTTGAATATTCTATTATTCATTTTATAATGTAGTTTTATAATATAATAGCAAAAAGAATGAATCGTGGAAAAATAGGCAGATTCTGTTTCTGGAAATTTTTCAGAAAATCTTTCTTTCATATCTACTGCTTGAGATTTGCTAAATGTTATTGATAAGATACTTTTTGGATCAATATTGTGAACTTTTTCCAAGTATTTTATTCTATTAAGAAGTACGGTAGTTTTACCGGCTCCTGGAACTGCCAATACTAATGCAGGGGATTCAAAATGAGAGATTGCTTTTTGCTGATTTTCAGTAAATTTCATATTATCACCTTTAATTATTATATCAAAATGTTTGTGATTATTCGCAATTTGTAGTATTATTTAATTATAAGATTTATGATAAGGGGTAAGTAAAATGTCAATGAATGAATTTTTAGAAAATAGAAAATCAGTAAGAGATTTTAAATCAAAAAATCTTAGTGATTCAGATTTAAAAAAAGTTGAATCTATTATTTTTGA
>NZ_JAGYZD010000023.1 GCF_018371055.1 Finegoldia magna
TGATAAGTATTCCTTCACTAGTTTAATTTTAAATTCTTTTGTGTATTTTGGCATACAAAAACCCCTCCATCCGTATTCCGGATTTTGGGGTTCAGGTCAAAAATCATCGATTTTCTTTTTTTTTTTTTTGAAATTTGGGTATAATATCTTTAATAAATCAAGTTATCGCAGGAGGAAACAATGCTAAAATATTTGCATAAAAAACTAATCAGAAACAAAACATATTTTTTCGTGATATTATTATCGTTAATAATGTGCTTTGCGATTATATTTTTACAAATGCAAAAGTCAACATATTTTGAGTTGGATAGAATAAAAGAATTGGAATCCAGTACTGATAGCTTGATTGCGTATTTCTTGAAAAGCAAAAGAAGTGGCAAAAAAATAAATCCAAAGTTAAGCGTCGAAGAAAATGAAAAAATATATGACACAGAATTAAAATATTATGGAAAATTATCGGATAATTTGTACGAAATAGATAATTTCATGTCGACAAACACGAATAAATCATCATTTGGTGAATATAGCAGAAAATACGATGCTAAATCAATCTACACTCACGAAAAAAACGTTTTAGAACTTTTAGATGAATTGGATTCTCACACTGAATACAAAAAAAATAAAAGTAGATGAGGATTACATTAATTTTATTAAACACAGGAATGCTGATAATTCAACAAAAACAAACGGTGTTATCAATGAATATAAACAATTGAATTTTGCGGCGATTATTTCTAAGCAATCGTCTATTTTATTCGGCGTAGTTCCGGCAGCTTTTTTAGCAATATTTCTAATGATATCATTGGAAAATGACGAAGTGTTGAAGAAGTTACCATTCAAGAATATTTCAATTACGAAGAATAGATTTCTTATGAGTCTATTAATTTACGTAGTGTATATTGTCTCAGTTTTATTATTTCTATTGTTAATTAGCACAGTATTTTTTGATGGTTTTGGCAAATTTGATTACTACCACATATCTGTACTTGAAAGATACAAATTTTTGACTGAAAAGCAAAAATTAGGATTTGTAAAGTTGGAGTATTTGAAACCTTACGAAATCTTGTTGAGAGGAATCGTAACTTTGATTTTATCTTCGACTTTTGTATTTGGGATATTATCATTTGTTAGGAAAATTTTTACATCAAAAATTATCGAGCTGATTTGCTCAATAATCGTTGTAGGTGGTTTTGTTGGTGATTTGTTATTGTTTAATCACAGATTCAATCCTTTATTCATAACCAAATATTTTTCTTGGATGCAAATAGTGTGCTTATTATTGATAGATACGATTCTTTTAGGATGCTGTTTCACTGTAAAAGATAGAGCGAAAAAAGAAAAAATATCCTACAGAAAAGTTGATACAACTAGTGTAAAGGGATTAGTGTTAACTAATATCATTTCCAAGCAAATGGTTGTGTTTATTTTAATAACAGTTGGTTTGTTTTCGTTATTTACAGCTTTTAAAACTGAAAAATACAATAAATTACGTGAAGAAGGAGAGCAGGTTTACAAGAATTACTTAGCTTTTGGAGAATCCTATAAAGCGAAGATTTTAAATGATCCTTATATGACAGACGCGGAAATTAAGCAAAATCTAGAAAATTTTGAAAAAGAATTTGAATGTGGAATCAAAGAATACAGAGTGTATATCAATAGAGAAAAAGATCCAGATAAATTCTACAAATTTTATCAAGATAAATTCACATCTGGGGATTTGAGGTTCGATCAAAGTAGTGGTTTCTTGGATAAGAGCGATTCATTGAGTATGTACACAAAAAGGTATATGTACGATAAGCTTGAAATATTAAATAATATGAAGGTGACTCCATCCAATAGATTATACGATGGAATATATAATGTGGATTACAATCCAGAAGATGGTGTTAAGTATTTGAAAATAAAAGACAGAATATTTTCTTATTTGTTTAATGGAAGTAGTGAGGGAATTTCTGGGATTTATTTGCTGTACGATTTATTCTACACAAAATTCAATGTTTTTGTAACATTATTATCTGCGTGTTTGTTTGGAAGTTTGTTATCTAGTAACAAGAAGATTATAGAAATACAAAAACTAACACCGCTTAACAAAAATTCTATCTACAGAAGAAATGTATTATCAAGTATTTTCAGTACGATAATTGGATTCTTAATTGTTCTGACAATTGTATTTGCAATAGGAACTGCGATTGTTGGAGTTGGCAATTCACAACTTCCGACAATGAGAATATCAAACATAATGTTCAGTGCAGAAGTTATGAGATACAGGGAATTTATCATCAAGAGCGTGATATTGTCTATACTTGTGTGTGCTTGTTTTTCTATATTCATCAACATTACAAAACTATTCATAGACAATAAAATGTCCAATTTGATTATTGCGTTGATTGTGATTTTATCAATAGGATTACCGTACATCGTTAAATTCGTTCCTGCGTTTTTGCCATTGTCTTATATTGATAGTTCGGCTGTGGCGAACGGATTTATGTCATTTCATCAACAAAACGGATATTTAAATTTCACATTTGGAGTTATATCAGTTATTTTGTGGACTGTAGTATTGTATTTTATTGGCAAGAAGAAATTTCAAGAAAAGAGGAAATAAATGTTACAAGTTATTGATTTAGAAAAGAAATACGGCGACAAAACTATATTAGATAAGGTTAATTTTGATCTCGAAAAAGGAAAAATAAGAGCATTAGTTGGGCCAAATGGATCTGGTAAAACGACTTTGATGAACAGCATATCTAATTCTATAAAATTAGACGGTGGGAAGATTTTGATTGATGATGAACAATACAGTGATGAAAAAATCTTCAATAAACTGACTTTTTTCAGAGATGAAACTATCCTTGATGGCAATATGAAGGGCATAGATTACTTGGAATTAATCAAGAATGCGTATAACAAAAGTTCAGATGATGTGAATAATATTTGCAAAAAATTTGAAATAGAAGGATTTGTAAATAAGAGAGTTGGAGAGTATTCACTGGGAATGAAGAAAAAGTTAATGCTTGCGATGTCATTCTTGCCAGGAAATGATTATGTTTTGTTAGATGAACCGTTAAATGGTTTGGATCCAACTAGTGTTATTAAAACGAAGAATTTCTTGAAGGACATTGCCAAACACGATGTAGGAATTATTATATCAAGCCATGGGTTGAATGATTTGGATGATATAAGTCGTGATATTTTGTTCTTAAAAGATAAGAAAATTTTAGAAGAAAAGTTAGAATCTGTGAAATATTTAAATCTTTCAACTTCAAATGATGAACTTGTTAGAAAAGCTTTGACGAACAACGGATACGAATACGAAAATAATTTGATTATTTTAGAAGATGAAAATATTAAATCAATTTTGAAGATTTTATCTCAATTGGATGTGGAAATTTTTAGTATAGACAAGAAAACAAAATCTTCTCAAGAAAGATACATGGAATTGTTCGAAATATAATATAAAATGTATGAGACTTTGAGTTACAAGAGTCTCATTTTTTATTTAGAAGAAAATATTACTAAAAATGTAAAAATTTATAAAAATTGTTAAAAATTTGCGAAAATACTTGTTTTTTTTTCATTTGTATTGTAAAATATTATAGGTTTTATAAATATGTTAAGTTTTTTACATATAAATATAGCAAAAAGGAGATTAGTAAAACTATGAGTAAAACTGAAAAGAAAAAACTAGGATTAATACCAAAATTATTAATCGCGATCGGATTAGGTACTTTAGCTGGTTTGTATATGCCTCAATGGTTCGTAAAAACTGCAGTAACATTCTCGTCAATGTTCGGAGCATTTCTAAACTTTGTTATTCCACTTATGATTATCGCGTTTGTAACGAAAGGAATTGCTGATCTTGGAGAGGGAGCTGGAAAATTATTATTAGTAACTGTTGTAATTGCTTATGCATCTACTATTGTTGGGGGATCATTATCATACGTTATGAGTTCAAATATATTCCCAGCATTTATAAGTCCAGATCAAGTTTCTAAGATTCAAGCTTCAAGCAAAATAGTAATGGATCCATTTTTTGAGGTTCCAATTAAACCATTTTTTGATGTAACTTCATCGATTATTTTTGCATTTATGATGGGAATTGCAATTTCATGGTTAAGGAAACAAGGCAAAGGTGAATTTTGTTATGGATTAGTTGGAGAATTTAATGATATAATAACAAAAGTATTATCGACTGCAATTGTACCGTTATTACCTTTCTTTATTTTTGGTAATTTTTCAAAAATGGCATTCACAGGATCTGTATTTGCAGTGCTTTCAATTTTCTGGAAGATATTCTTATGTGTAATTGCACTTCATTTAATATATGTATCAGTATTATTTGTAATAAGTGGCATTTACACAAAGAAAAATCCTGTAAAACTTATCAAAAATCAAATCAAAGGATATTTGACAGCTATAGGAACGCAATCATCTGTTGCAACAATTCCAGTCAACTTGGAATGTGCTAAACAAAACTCTGTAAGTAAAAGTATCAGAGATTTTGTAATTCCACTTGGAGCTACGGTTCATATGCCAGGTTCAATGATTACAATTACTGCTTGTACTTTTACAATATTAACAATGTATGGAATGAATCATTCTTACTTACTAATGTTAAGATATATGGCAATTCTTGGAATAGCTATGGTTGCTGCACCAGGAGCTCCGGGTGGAGCAGTTATGAGTGCTTTGCCATTTTTGCCAGTAGTTGGAATTCCATCAGAAGGTGAACTTGCATCATTATTGATTACACTTTATTTGACACAAGATTCATTTGGAACTGCTGCGAATATTTCTGGGGATACTGCAATCTCTGTAGGTATCGATAAAATATTCAACAGACATATTGTAAAAAACGATGAATACAAAGACGGTTTCAATGAAAAAGTAATAAATGAAGAAGATTTATAAAAAAATTTTGGCTAGGCTCTGAGAGCCTAGTTTTTTAATTGAAAGATTTTTATTTTTTGAAATTTTTTCAAAATAAATGCGAATTATTATTTATTGAATTAAACAGACAGATGATATATAATGTTAAAGTAAAACATATGTTCAAGGGGTGAGTTATGAAATTTAAATTACATTCAAAATTCAAGCCAACAGGTGATCAACCACAAGCGATTGATAAACTTGCAAATGGTTTAGAAAATGGAAAAAATCATCAAATTTTAAAAGGAGTTACTGGTTCAGGTAAAACTTTTACGATGGCGAATATTATTCAAAAAGTTCAAAGACCGACTTTGGTTATAGCTCACAACAAAACTTTGGCATATCAGTTAGCTAGTGAGTTTAGGGAATTTTTCCCAGAAAATGCAGTTGAATTTTTCGTTTCGTATTACGATTATTATCAACCAGAAGCATACGTTGTTCAATCGGACACTTATATTGAGAAAGATTCAAGTATCAATGAGGAATTGGACAAGCTTCGCCACAGTGCTACGATGAGTTTGTTCGAAAGAAGAGATGTTATTATTGTGTCTTCTGTTTCATGTATTTATGGTTTGGGAGACCCTATTGATTACGAAAATTTGGTTATATCTTTGCGCCCAGGCATGGAAAAAGATAGAACCGAAGTTATGAAAAAATTAATCGACATTCAATACGTTAGAAATGATATTAATTTTACAAGAGGAACTTTCAGAGTAAGAGGAGATAGCTTGGATATTTTCCCAGCATCAAGTGGTGAAAAAAGTGTTAGAATAGAATTTTTTGGCGACGAAATAGATAGAATTACTGAAATTGATGCTTTGACTGGAGAAATTGTCGGAGAAAGAAATCACGTTGCCATTTATCCTGCAAGTCACTATGCAACGACTCAGAAAAAAGTCGAAAAAGCTATCGTAACTATTGAAGAAGAATTAGAAGATAGATTAAAATACTTTAAAGATCACAATAAATTGTTGGAAGCTCAAAGATTAGAGCAAAGAACGAGATACGATATAGAAATGTTAAAAGAAATGGGATTTTGTACTGGAATAGAAAACTATTCAAGACATATGTCCCAGAGAAAGCCTGGAAGCAGACCTTACACTCTTATCGATTATTTCCCAAAAGATTTCGTGACAATGATTGACGAATCACACGTTACTGTTCCACAAATCGGAGGAATGTATGAGGGAGATAGGTCCAGAAAAACCAGTTTGGTTGATTATGGTTTCAGATTGCCTTCTGCATTGGATAATCGTCCTTTGAGATTTAACGAATTTGAATCGATGATGAATCAAGTAATTTATGTGTCGGCAACTCCAGGAAAATATGAAAAAGCAAAAACTAATGAAGTAGTTGAACAAATTATCAGACCTACAGGATTATTAGATCCAAAAATTGAAGTTCGTCCTACAAAGGGACAAATCGATGATTTGGTTAGTGAAATCAATAAAACTATTGAAAAAGGTGAGCGTGTTTTGATCACAACTCTTACTAAAAAAATGAGTGAAGACTTGACACGATATCTTGAAGATTTGGATATAAAAGTAACATATTTGCATTCAGATATTGATACGATTGAAAGAATGGAAATCATTAGAGATTTACGAGAAGGAAAATACGATGTACTTGTAGGTATCAACCTTTTGAGAGAGGGATTGGATTTACCAGAAGTTTCTCTGATTGCGATTTTGGATGCTGATAAGGAAGGTTTCTTGCGTTCAGAGACTTCTCTTATACAAACTATCGGTAGAGCTGCTAGAAACTCAAATGGTCACGTTATAATGTACGGTGATACGATTACTAGGTCGATGGATGTGGCTATAACAGAAACTAATAGACGTAGAGAAATACAAGAAGAATATAACGAAAAGCACAACATTATTCCAACTACTATTAATAAATCTGTTAGAAAAAGAATCCAAAATACTTTCGTGGCAGAAGAAAATGAAAGTTATGATGCTAATAAAGTTACGGAGTTTTCAAAGGATGAAATCGAAGTTATTATTGAAAATTTGAACACAGAAATGTTAAAAGCTGCGGAAGAATTAGATTTCGAAAGAGCTGCTACACTTAGAGATCAAATCAGAAATTTGAAAAACACTTACTAAAGGAGCAAAATGAGTAAAGATAAAATTATTATAAAAGGTGCTAAGGAGAATAACCTAAAAAATGTGGACCTTACCATTCCTAGAAATAAAATGGTCGTGTTCACTGGATTAAGTGGATCGGGTAAATCTTCTTTGGCATTTGATACTATATATGCGGAAGGACAACGAAGATATGTAGAATCTTTGAGTTCTTACGCACGTCAATTTTTAGGGCAAATGGATAAACCAGATGTAGAATACATTGAAGGATTGTCACCTTCAATTTCTATCGACCAAAAAACAACTAACAATAACCCACGTTCAACAGTGGGAACTGTTACAGAAATATACGATTATTTTAGACTACTTTTCGCAAGAGTGGGAACTGCTTACTGTCCCGTTTGTGGAAAAGAGATTGTCAGTCAAACTGTCGACCAAATTGTTGACAGTGTAAAAGAATTAGAGGAACGTTCTAGAATTCAGATTTTGAGTCCCGTGGTAAAAGGAAAAAAAGGTGAATTCAAGAAACTACTTCAAAATTTGAGAAAAGATGGTTTCATAAGAGCAATTGTAGATGGTGAGCAAGTTGAATTAGCCGAGGAAATAGAACTTGATAAAAATAAAAAACACGATATTGATGTAATTGTCGACAGAATTATAATAAAAGACGGAATTGATTCAAGGCTTACAGATTCCATAGAAACTGCTCTTAGATTATCTGAAAATAATGTAAAAGTTGATGTAATTGGTAAAGATGTAATTTCTTACAGTACATCGATGAGCTGTCCAGACGGACATATTTCTTACCAAGAATTAGAGCCAAGAGATTTTTCTTTTAATAATCCATTTGGGATGTGTCCGCATTGTAATGGACTTGGTTTTCATAAAAAGGTTGATGAAGATTTGGTAATTCCTAATAAAGAATTATCTATTTTACAAGGAGCAATAGATCCTTATCAATCTTCAAAACCAGGCGGATATTATTTTGAAATAATAAAAGCAATAGCTGATTCTTATGATTTTCCATTAGACAAACCAATAAAAGATGCCCCAAAGAAAATGATTAATGAAATTTTAAATGGATCGAAGAAAAATCTCTCATTTATTTTCGATAGTCATTTTTCTGGACGAAAAAAATTCAACGGAAAATTTGAAGGAGTTTTGAAAAACTTAGAAGAAAGATACAACAGAAGTACGACAGATTCTATGCATCAAAAAATTGGTGAATATATGACTGATGTTGAATGCGATTATTGTCATGGAGCTAGATTAAAAGATGAGTATTTGTCAGTTCGTATAAATGAGAAAAATATTTACGAAATTTGCCAAATGCCTGTAAAAGATTCTCTTCAATGGTTCAAAGATTTGGAATTGGAAGAGTCCAAGAAATTTATTGGAGACGAAATATTGAAGGAGATTATAAGTAGACTTCAATTTTTGAATGATGTAGGGCTTGATTATTTGACTTTGGATAGATCTGCTTCTACTTTATCTGGTGGAGAATCTCAGAGAATTAGATTGGCAACACAAATTGGATCTGCATTGGTCGGCGTTGTCTATGTATTAGATGAACCTTCAATCGGACTTCACCAAAGGGACAATGACAAATTGATTAAGGCGCTTAGAAATTTGACGGATATTGGAAATACTTTGGTTGTAGTTGAACACGATGAAGATACGATGAAAGAATGTGATTACCTTGTTGACATCGGACCGGGAGCTGGTGTTCACGGTGGAGAAATCGTAGCTTGTGGAACTATTGACGATATTATAAAAGAAAAAAGATCAATTACAGGAAAGTATTTGTCTGGAGAATTGGCAATTCCTGTTCCTGAACAAAGACGAAAACCAAATGGATACTTAGAATTTAAAGGTTGCAAAGAAAATAACCTAAAGAATATAAATGCGAAATTTGCACTTTCATGCTTCAACTGTGTTACAGGTGTTTCAGGATCTGGAAAATCTTCATTGGTCAATGAAATTGTCTACAAGAAATTAGCTAGAGATTTGAATAATGCGAAAATGAAAAACGGTAAATTCAAATCGACGACTGGAATTGAAAATTTGGATAAAGTTGTACAAATCGATCAATCTCCGATTGGTAGAACGCCTAGAAGTAATCCAGCGACTTATACAAAAGTATTTGATTTGATAAGAGATTTGTTTGCATCGACTCCTGAAGCAAATATGAGAGGATATCAAAAAGGAAGATTTTCATTTAACGTAAAGGGTGGAAGGTGTGAAGCTTGTAAGGGCGATGGAACTATAAAAGTAGAAATGCACTTTTTACCAGACGTTTATGTTCCTTGTGATGTTTGTAAAGGAAAAAGATACAACAGAGAAACTTTGCAAGTAAAATACAAGGGCAAAAATATTGCTGATGTATTGGATATGACGATTGATGAAGCGTTAGCATTTTTTAGAAATTTCCCTCCAATTAAAAACAAATTGCAAACTTTACAAGATGTAGGTTTGGGATATATTAAATTAGGACAATCTTCAACTGAATTATCCGGTGGAGAAGCGCAAAGAGTAAAACTTGCCAGTGAATTATCTAAAAAAAGTACAGGAAAAACTGTATATATTCTGGATGAACCAACTACGGGTCTTCATTCAGCAGATATTGATAAATTAATTGAAGTCTTGCAAAGACTTGTGGATCAAGGAAATACCGTTATTGTTATTGAACACAATCTTGATGTTATTAAGGTCGCGGATTATATTATCGATTTGGGACCTGAAGGAGGAAATGGTGGAGGACAAGTTATCTTCCAAGGAACTCCTGAAAAATTAATTAGTAAGAAAAATTCATATACTGGTCAATATTTGGCTCTAAAATTGAATCGTTAAATTTTTGTAATAATCACCTTCTGCTTTTTAGTGTATAATAAAAGTTAAGAAGGTGATTTTTATGTACAATATTATGGTTGTCGACGACGAAAAAGACATAGTAAAAGCCATAGAAATATATTTGAAAACAGATAATTACAATGTGTTGAAGGCTTATAATGGTTACGATGCATTAGAATTAATGGAAAAGAATAAAATAGATTTGTTTTTGGTAGATATAATGATGGAAGGAATGGACGGATTAGAACTAACACAAAAAATAAGAGAAGTATCTAACGCGCCAATCATAATTTTGTCTGCAAAAAGCGAACTGAATGATAAGGTTATGGGATTGAATTTGGGTGCTGACGATTATATTACGAAACCTTTCGATGCCGTGGAATTATTGGCTAGAATCAAATCTAGTTTGAGAAGACTAGAACTTAGTAAAGACAATTCTCTAAATGGGAATGTATTCTCAGCGGGGAGATTGACAATCAACGACGACAAAAAAGAAGTGTTGATAGATGGCGAAGAAATAAAGTTAACTCCATATGAGTACGGAATAATTTTACTTTTATTAAAAAACAAAGGTATAGTATTCACATCAGAAGAAATTTATGAAAATGTGTGGGAAGCTCCACCTTATGATGTCAAAAAAATAGTTTCAGTCCACATATCAAGACTCAGAGAAAAAGTTGAAATCAATCCTAGAAGACCTGATTTGATTAAATCTGTGTATGGAATGGGATATAAGATAGAGGATATTTAATGATAAATTGGATAAAGAAAAGTTTTAGATCTATCGATGGTTATGTTGAAAAACAATTGGTAGATCTACTACTGTATTTTAGTTTTGGTTTTATTCTTGTATTCACTGTATCATTTTTTATTGAAAATATAATTAATGTATATAATTTTTCAGTTGCCATAACGTTGATATATGCGATGCTTGCTTTCTTTTATTCAATGGTTAAGGTAGTAAGGACTATTTACAAAAAGAAAAAGAATGCATTTTTAATATATCAATTCATTAGTAATTTCAAAGGAAAATACTACAATATTTATGTTGAGTCATTATTAACTTTGATTTTTTTAATGTATACTATGGCAACGATTATGGTTACAAATAGGAATTTGTTTGGGATTATATTCATCGGTGCAATTTTAGCGAAAATTTACATATCAATTTTAATCAATAATCTTGGCAAAATACTGCTTAACAAAAAAGTTGAGGCTATGTATTCTGGAAAAGACATTGATGTGTTTATTGACGACGAAATTTACAAAGACTCTGTGTATTTGATTAACCATTTACATGATTCGGTTATTAGTACAATGCAAGATAAAATCAATTCAGAAAAAATGAAAACTGAATTGATTACAAATATTTCACATGATATCAAAACACCTTTAACTTCTATTATAAATTACGTGGATTTGCTGAATCACGAAACTGATGAATCTGAAAAGAAAAGATATATTGAAATTTTAGAATATAACGCTAAAAGATTAAAAACTATGGTAATAGATTTGATTTATGCTTCTAAAACTGGAACGGGAAATATTGATATTGAAATGGAAGTTGTAGAGCTGAATGAATTAGTACTGCAAGTTTACGGTCAATTTGATTCTGATTTCAATAAGTTGGGACTGGATTTTGAATATAGTGATAAAAGAAAAACAGTTTTGATGATGACGGATGGTGCAAAGTTATCTCGTGTAATCGAAAATATTTTTAGTAACATTGTGAAGTATTCAAAACCTAACTCAAAAGTATACGGTGAATGTGATGTAGTCGATGACAATATTATTCTGAAATTTTCTAATGTATCCAAGAATAAGATTGAAGTGAGCGCAGAAGAATTGATGGGGCAATTTGTAAGAGGGGAAAGGTCACGCCATTCTGAAGGTAGTGGACTTGGTTTGTACATTGCGAAGAATTTGATAGAATTGCTTGGAGGAACAAGTAAAATATCAATTGATGATGATAGATTTATTTACGAGATTAATTTTAAAGTATCTAGAAAAAAGAAAGTAAAATAGAATACAAAATTACATGATCGACATTGCCACCCCGCTTTAATTTATTTATTATAGCGGGGATTATTTTTATATAACTTCAATTAATATTAATTATTTTCCGGATAAAAAAGATTTATTCCCAATTCCGAGAAATTCTCTTTAATTTGAGAATCTAAATTCTGGTCGGTAATAATTCCATCAACTTCATTAAAATTACAAACTCTAATAGTTGCTGTATTTCCAAATTTTGTACTATCAGCTACACAAAATGTTTTTGAGGAGACCTGCTTCATTGTAGTTTTTATATCATATTGATCAAATCCATAATCCATAATTCCGTGTTTCAAATTTATACCACTTGCACTCATAAAAAATATATCAGGATGGTACATTTTGATAAAATTTATTGCTGATAATCCGTATGTAAATAAATCTTTATTATTAAGTCTTCCAGAAGCAAGTAATATTTTGATAGAAGGATTAGTAGCTAATATTTGTGCTATTGACAGAGAGTTCGTTATACATGAGATATTGTTAAATTGTTTTATTAATGATTTAGATATTTCTACATTTGTCGTACTGTCGTCTAGAGCTATCATAGAACCTTCTTTAACAAAGTCAGTAGTTATAGTAGCTAAATTTATTTTTTTTTCAATGTTGATTGTTTTTCTTGTAATCAAATCAAATTCTGGAATGTTTTCGTCAATTAAAATAGCACCTCCATAGACTCTTTTTAATTTATTTTCATTTTCTAATGTTTCTAAATCACGGCGTATAGTTTCAGGAGTAACATTAAAATTTTTCGATAAATTTTGGACTGTGATGCTACCATGTTTATTTAAATCTTGTAATATTTTATTTAATCTATCATTTTTTAGCATAGTATTTTAAAATTTTCACCTCATTTTTATTATAGCATATTAAAAATAATTTTTATGTTTTTATTTTAGCTTATTTACGTATATTTTACCAATACATTAATATTTTTTAACACTTAAAGATTATTATAAGATTAGGAAACAAAGATAAGCAAAAATAAAACAACAAAAACAAATATAAAATTGTGAAAAACACATAATAAGGAGGTTAAATGAGCAAAATTTCTCTAAGAAATATTTACAAAAGATATGAAAATAGCAAAAAATCTGCGGTTACCGACTTTAATTTAGAGATAGAAGATAAAGAGTTCATAGTTTTTGTAGGGCCTAGTGGTTGTGGAAAATCTACTACACTCAGAATGATTGCTGGATTGGAAGATATATCTGAAGGTGATTTATTTATTAATGGAAAAAAAATGAACGATGTTGCTCCTAAGGATAGAGGAACGGCCATGGTATTTCAAAACTATGCATTATATCCTCATTTAAATGTTTATGACAATATCGGATTTGGTTTAAAAATCAGAGGTGTTGACAAAAATACAAGAGATAAGAGCATTCGAAAAACAGCGGAAATGTTAAGTTTGACACCTTATCTTAAAAGAAAACCTATTGAGTTATCTGGTGGTCAACGTCAAAGAGTTGCATTAGGGAGAGCAATAGTAAAAGAATCTGAAATATTTTTAATGGATGAACCTTTGTCAAATTTGGATGCAAAGTTAAGAATTCACATGAGAAAAGAATTAGTAGAATTACAACAAAATTTAGGTTCTACAGTTATTTATGTAACACATGATCAAACAGAAGCAATGACCATGGCAAGTCGAATTATTTGCTTAAAAGATGGGATTATTCAACAAGTCGGGACGCCGGAAGAACTTTACTCTAATCCTAATAATATGTTCGTCGGGGGATTTTTAGGGTCTCCACCGATGAATTTTATAAAAGGGAAAATTGAAGACGCGAAATTCTATGATGAATCAAGTAATTATATATGCGATGTTAACCAACATTCTGCTAAAGATGTTGTATTAGGAATTAGACCCGAGAACATCAAAATTTCTAATAATGATTCAGGAATTAAAGTTCCGGTGAAGTTAATAGAATTGCTTGGTGCTGATTATAATATTCACGCTGAGTTATATGGAAATAAAATTACTATAAATACAGATGCTAATAGATATATAAAAGATAAGGACGAATTAAACATTGTATTTGATGCAAATA
>NZ_JAGYZD010000268.1 GCF_018371055.1 Finegoldia magna
GTTTGATGGAATAATGTACATTATCGTGGTTTTATTCGGTGGACTTTTCCTAGTCGAAGGGAAGATGAGTAGTGGGGACATCGTAGCATTCATCCTTTACGTTCAAACGTTACTTACAACTGTGAGAAGAATTGTAGAATTTACGGAACAATTCCAACGTGGGATGACTGGTATCGAAAGATTTACAGAAATAATGGATCAAGATATCGAGATTTTCGATGACGAAGACGCTGTGGATTTGGAAAACGTCAAAGGTAAAATCGAAATCAAGGATGTAAGCTTTAAATACAATAACAACAGCGAGAATGTGCTTAACAATATTTCATTTACGATAAATCCAGGACAAAAAGTTGCCTTGGTGGGGCCTTCAGGCGGCGGAAAAACCACTTTGTGTAATTTGATTCCTAGATTTTATGATGTAGAAGATGGAGAGATTTTGGTGGAAGGAATTGACGTTCGCAAAATCAAAATTCAATCACTTCGCTCAAACATCGGAATGGTTCAACAAGATGTGTATTTGTTCAGTGGAACTGTTAGAGAAAACATATTGTACGGAAAGCCTGATGCAACTGAACAAGAAGTAATCGATGCGGCAAAAGCAGCAGGAGCGTACGATTTTATAATGAACTTGGAAAATGGATTTGACACTTATGTCGGTGAACGTGGAGTTATGCTTTCAGGTGGTCAAAAACAAAGAATTTCAATCGCTAGAGTTTTCTTGAAAAATCCACCGATTTTGATATTAGACGAAGCGACATCAGCACTTGACAATAAGAGCGAATTTATCGTGCAAGAATCGTTGGAAAACTTGGCAAAAGGAAGAAGTTCGCTTACGATCGCCCACAGACTTACAACCGTTCAAAACGCAGATTTGATTTTGGTGTTGACTGAAGAAGGAATAATCGAACGTGGAACGCACCAACAATTGATGGAACAAAAAGGATATTATTATAATTTGTACACACAAGGTGGCAGATTATTGGTGTAAATATAAAGATATCAACTGCAATGCAGTTGGTGTTTTTTTCATTTGTAGATTGATTTAATTATTTTAATGATATAATTAAATTAGATATATACAAGGAGATAACAATGGAAATCAGCGATAATATTTTATTTGTAAATTCTATAATTGATGATGCAATCAGAAAAAATTCCAGCGACATTCACATTGAACCATTTGAAGAAAATGTCAGGATTAGATTCAGAATCAATGGAAGTTTGGTGAAATACAAGACTGTGGACAAGAGTATGCATTCAAAAATAATTACTAGAATTAAAATAATGAGTGAGCTTGATATCGCAGAAAAGAGACTTCCACAAGATGGAAGAATTACATATACATATGAAAACACAAAAATTGATCTTAGAATTAGCATTATCAACACAATTCATGGCCAAAAATGCGTTATTAGAATTTTGAATCCAGAATCTTTTAAAATCGGTATGCAAAATCTTGGGATTTCTGAAAGTGAACAACAAATGATTGAAGGATTTACGAAATTTGAAAATGGAATGGTATTGATTTGTGGGCCAACTGGAAGTGGTAAAACAACAACGCTTTACACAATGCTAGAACGAGAAAATACAATCGATAAAAATATTATCACGATTGAAAATCCAGTCGAGTACAATATTTTTGGAATTAATCAAATTCAAATCAACGAAAAAATTGGTTTGAGGTTTGATAATACGTTGAAGTTTGTACTTAGACAAGACCCTTCTGTAATAATGGTCGGAGAAATTAGAGATTTGGAAACTGCAAAGCTTGCAATTAGAGCTTCAATCACAGGCCACAAAGTTTATTCAACAATTCACACAGACGATTGCTATCAGTCCATAATCAGACTTATGGATATGGGGATTGAAGATTACATGATAAGGGCGTCTCTTAAAGTTGTTATCGCGCAAAGATTGGTGAGAAAATTGTGCCCTCATTGTAAGAAAAAAGTCACACCAACACCTTCACAAATGGAAGTTTTCAGATCGAACGGATTAAATCCAACTGAAATTTACGAGCCAGGAAATTGCGATGAATGTAGTTCTGGTTACGAGGGAAGAATGGCTGTCATGCAAATACTAAAAATCGACGATGATTTGAGAAGTTTAATCAAAAAAGAT
>NZ_JAGYZD010000269.1 GCF_018371055.1 Finegoldia magna
ATATATAATGAGAAAAATGAAACTAAAATCCAAAGGCGAAGAAGATGGAAAATGGAGAAAAATGATTGAAAACTACAGAAAAGCAACTGAAACTGTAAACATAGGTTTAGTTGGAAAATACACAGAACTTCACGATGCTTATCTTTCTGTAGAACAAGCATTGATAGATGCTGGATATGCAAACAATCACAAAGTAAACATTCGTTGGATTAATTCCGAAGAATTAAACAAAGACAATATCAAAGAATCATTTGAAGAATTGAACGGTATTATCGTTCCAGGAGGATTTGGTGGCAGAGGCATGGAAGGAATGGTTGAAACTTCAAAATACTGTCGTGAAAACAATATGCCATATTTCGGAATTTGTTTAGGAATGCAAATCGCAGCAATAGATATCGCTAGAAATATACTTGGTTTAGCTGATGCTAATACGGCAGAAGTTGTTGCTGATTGCAAAAATCCGGTAATAAGTTTAATGAAAGAACAAAGAGATATTGAAGATATAGGTGGAACATTAAGACTTGGTAACTATGAGTGTCACTTGAAAGATAAATCTTTGGCAAAAGAATTGTACGGTGAAGAATTCATACAAGAAAGACACAGACACAGATACGAATTCAACAACGACTACAGAGAACAATTTGAACAAAACAATGTCGTATTCTCAGGAATTAATGACCAATATAACTTGGTAGAAATGCTTGAAATACCACAAAATAAATTCTTCTTAGGTTGCCAATTCCATCCAGAATTCAAATCAAGACCTAACAGAATTCATCCTTTATTCAATGGATTTATCAAAGCATCTATTGAAAACAAATAAAGAAGGTGGAAGATATTTTACTTGTAATTGATATTGGAAATACAAATATTGTATTTGGTTTTTTCAAGGAAGATGAATTAATTTTTGAATGGAGAATATCCACAGATTTGCGTAAAACCAGTGATGAGTACGCACTAACACTCAGACAAGCTTTGGATTATTCAAATATAAAAAAATCAGAAGTAAAAGAAGCTATAATAGGCTCTGTAGTACCGAACTTGATGCCTACTATTCCAAAAGCAGTCAAAAAATGTTTGGGAATTGAACCTTTAATAGTAGATGAAAAAATAAGAACAGGAATAATTAATAAATATGCCAGTCCTAAAGAAGTTGGAGTTGACAGAATAATTAACGCAGTAAGCGCCTGTCAAAAATATTCAACACCAATAATAATAGTTGATATTGGAACGGCGATTACTTTTGATTATATTTCAGAAAATAAAGAATACTTGGGAGGAGCGATTGCCCCAGGGATAGCAATATCGTCTGAAGCACTTTTTATGAGGACAGCTAAGCTACCTAAGATTGAAATAGAAATGCCGGATAAAGTTATTGGAGACAGCACTGTAAGTAGTATGCAATCAGGGGTTGTGTTCGGATTTATAGGATTAATAGATTATATTATCGAAAAAATCCTAGAAGAAAGACATAAAACAAAAGATGAAGTTACAATAATTGCAACAGGCGGTTTTTCGTATTTGATCGCAAAACGATCCAAGTACATCACAATTATTGACAAACTCATAACTTTGGATGGCTTAAAAATTATTAACGATTTAAATAGAAATGATTAAAGAAAAATTAAACTTGAATAGTAATTTGTTTTTGGCGCCGTTAGCTGGAGTAACAGACATTCCTTTTCGAATAATTTGTGGAGAATTGGGAGCTGGTTTGTGCTTTACAGAAATGATAAGCGCCAAAGCACTTTACTATGATGACAAAAAAACAAAGAAACTTTTAGACACAGATCCAAGAGAAAATAGCACATCTGTACAAATATTTGGGCATGAACCAGAAATCATGGCTTATGCAACTAGATTTCTGACTGAAAATTATAATTTTAAATCTATCGATATCAATATGGGATGTCCAGCTCCTAAAATATTCAAAAATGGAGATGGCTCAGCATTGATGGGGGATTTAAACCTTGCGGAAGATGTTATCAGAGCTTGTAAGAACAATACTGATTTACCAGTATCTGTAAAATTTAGACTAGGAATTGATGAAAATTCAATGAATTATCTTCAACTTGCACAAATTTGTGAGAGATTGAAAGT
>NZ_JAGYZD010000270.1 GCF_018371055.1 Finegoldia magna
GGAATTGCTATTCTGAAAAATATTTTCCATTCACTAGCACCCATTGTTCTTGCTGCATTCAAAATTTTCTTATCAATACTTTGAAATGAAGCTTTGCAGTTTTGATACATGAGCGGAAACGAAACTATTACAGATGCTATGACACACGCCTTCCATGTAAAAATAACGCTCCATCCAAAATTATCGTAAAAAATTTTACCAATTAATCCGTTATTTCCTATTACAATTAAAAGTATGTATCCCAAAATTGATGGTGGTAAAACTAGAGGCAATGTGATAATTGCCTCTAAAACACTACCGTTTTTCTTGTTAAATTTTACCATCATCCATGCAATAAATATAGATAAAACAGAAGTTATAATGGTTGAGATTATGGATACCTTCAATGAAATTATAATAGGCATCATAATATCATTATTCATCGCTAGATTCAAAACCTGCTTCCTTGAAATATTTTGTTGATAATTCGTTTTGCAAGAATTCATATAATTTGTTTTGCATTTCAGTATTCTTAGAGTAAGTTGTTTTAGTTATTGGATAAATAATAGGTTTGTGAGAACTTTCATCAACATTATAAGCAACTTCAACCTTATCATCAGTTACAGCATCAGAAGAGTATACAAATCCTACTTCAACTTCCTTGCTGTCAACAAATCTCAAAGTATCTTTAACATTTTTACCATATACAAATTTTTCTTGAAGCTTATCCATTAAATTATAATGAGTCAAACTTTGTTTTGTATATTGTCCTACTGGAACAGTTTCCAATTCTGCTACAGCAATTTTACCTTTAATGTTTTCCAAATCTTCAATTTTAGAAATTGTAACATCAGTTTCTTTGTTTTTAACAATAACTAACTTGTTTTTTAATAAACTTTTTGAATCTTTTACAAGTTCTTTTTCTTCAAGTGCTTTTACTTGTTTTTGTCCTGCTGAAACGAAAACATCACAAGGAGCTTTTTGTTCGATTTGTTTTTGTAATTTTCCTGAACTTGCTAAGTTAACATCAACTTTAACATTATTTTCTTTTTCAAATTCAGGAATAATTTTCGCTAATGATTCTTCTAATGAAGCCGCTGCAAATAAGCTTATGTTTTCATTATTTGTCTTTTCTACTGTTTTCTTCTCTTCTTTTTGTTCAGTATTTTGTTTTTCATTTTTTGCACAACTAGCCAAAATTAAACAACCCACTAACATCAATAATAAGTACTTTTTTCTCATTTCATTATTCTCCTTCAAATATAACGCTATGTATTAAAAAAGCCTATCAAAAGGCTTTTTTTCTTAATTAAAAATTAACTGATGCGATGTATTTGCAATTGTCTTTATCATTTAATTCTTCTTTTACAGTCCAATTTGCATCAATATTATTGTAATTAGCTAATTCTGTATAATAGTACATTACGATCCCTGCATCTATTAAGTTTTCTATTCCTTTGTAATCCTTGATATACAAATCAAAATCATCATCATTTAATACAAATCTCCATGGTTGTTCGTTTTTAGTTGAAGGAGCAAATCTCAAATAACTAAATAACTCATCCAAACCATAATTTTGTAATTTATCTATATTGATTGGAGTAGAAAGTGATTTGTCACAAACAAATTCTTCAACACCAATTCTTGAACTAAATTTCTTCTTACCAAATCCAAATTCATTTGGAGCATATCCCATAGCAAGTAAGAAATCAACATTAGAATTATCTCCAAAAGCTGATTTTTTGGATTCTTCTGAAGCGTTAGATATAGTCACCCAGCAGCTTCCTATATTTAATGTATCTAATTTTGTGATTAAATTTTCAAAATAAAATGCACCAAATATCATTGATAATTCGTTATTCTTGTCAGCTTCCATTGCGATATAATGGTTAGCTTTAATCATAGTTCCTTCGTATCCACCTTCTCCATCAAGAGCATTGTAAACCACAGAACCATCTTTGTATAATTTAAAATTAACGTCGTATTTCTTTGCTAAATTGTTTATTTCAAAAATAATAGATTCAACTTTTTTTAAATCTGAATCACTAAGATTTTTTGATTTAAAATCTCTTACTGATTTTCTATTTTCTAAAAATTCATTCATT
>NZ_JAGYZD010000271.1 GCF_018371055.1 Finegoldia magna
TTTATCAGTTTTTCTGTGTCATTGAAATCCTCAGAAATTAAGACCTCCTCAACAATATCAGCCTTATTTTCAATAAGTTCATAAGTTGGAAAAGGTCCCATTGTATAAGAATATTCAAGATCTTTTTTGTATTTTGTGTATTTTTTCATTTATACTCCATTACTAAACACCCACATCGCTTTGATTTGTGGTTGTAATCTGTCATATTTCCATGATTTTTGTGAATTTGTAAAGCTATTTGGATCGTTCAGTATAATATTGCCATTTGCATCCATTCCCGAAATCACCATGACATGCCCTGTTTGTGTGAAATCGCCAGGTCTTACAGAAATTAGGATTGGATTTCCTTTTTTTAGATTTTGTTTGATAATATTATAATTCGCATCCATTTGAACAGCTTTCAATCCGTATTTTCTTGCGATATAAGGATAAAATCCCCAGCTTGTTCCTTCTGATGAAGAATATCCGTTGCGATCACTTTCTTCAGCTATTTTTGCTGGAGTGATTGAAGGATCGTTCTTCAAATACGACATCGCCATTGCGCAACTTGTAGGGCCACATCCTGTAAATCCAATAATTCCGTAGCCGTATTTTTCATAACCCCATCTCTTGTCCCATTGCAAATACAGTGGTACGTTCGAACTATTTGCGTTTTCTGGGTATGAATAGTCGTTTTTAATTGTAGAATCAATTGTTTTCGCCACGAAATTCACAGCAGTGTAGTTGTTACCCGCAAGTTTTAAAAGAGAAGGATGAATGTCGTCAGCGCTTTTCATCACTATTTTTGCATTAGGATTGTACTTTGCGTAAACTTCCAAATTGTGCAACAATTCATTTCTCTTAAATGTGTTTTGGTAAATATTTTCATTCTTTTTGATTTCATCAAAAACTTCCTCATCAGTTTTTTCTTTTTCCACTGGTTCTTCTGGTTTGGAGTTTTGTTGTTCGGAAGTCTTTTGCTCCTGAGCTATCTCAGCTTGTTTTTGTTCAGCTGAATGCTCTTGTCTATCATTTTTTACTTTTATGATTGAAAATAGAATTACTAATAGAAATACAGAAAACACAATCCTTCGTTTTACTGCGCGTCTTCTTTTTTCTTCTAGAAATCTATCGTGATTATTACGTATCAAGTTTTCACCTCATTTATCTAATTATATCACACGATTTGAAATTATTACAAAATTATGACAACTTTATAAAATTGTAACATTCTTTTGGGTATAATTACATTAGAGGTGATGATATGAGTAAATTTTACGATTCAATTTCAGATAATTACGAAGATATTTTTCAACCAAATGACAAACAAATAAGCTTCTTAGAAGAACGTGCTCACGGCAAAATCTTGGATGTTGCCTGTGCCACTGGAAAAGTTGCAAAAAGACTTCAAGATGATGGGTATGATGTGATTGGGATTGATTTGGAAGAAAAGTTTGTCGACAAGGCAATTAATGAAAACAAAATCGATGCTAAATGTATGAATATGTTAGATATCGACAAATTGGAGGAAAATTTCGGTTTGATTTATTGCATCGGAAATTCTTTGGTACACTTAGATTCTACAGAAAAAATAAATGAATTTTTGAAAAAATGCTACGACAAGTTAAACCCAAACGGAAATCTCGTACTTCAAATCATTAACTTCCATCCATTTTTAAAAGTAGATGACGATTACTTGGGAGATCTTCCAACTATCAAAAACGAAAAAGTTGAATTTGTACGAAAATATTTCAGAAATGGTGATTTTATACGATTTAACACAGTGATGACAGCCGCTGATAAGTCCATCGAAAACGACGTCAATTTATTTCCAATAACATCAGATGAATTAGTAAAACTTTTAGAACAAAATGGTTTTGAGAATATAAAAATATACGGCGGATTTAATAAAGCAGAATTTGATAAGGAAAACTCCAGACCATTAGTAATCAGTGCCGAAAAACTATAAAAAAAAATTTACTTGCATTAAAAAACCTCCCTCATTGACCTGAACCCGTAAACACGGAATAATTTAATAATATTTTAAGCGGAATGTAATCTGTACATGACAGGGGACATTCCGTTTAATTTTGTTTTAATTC
>NZ_JAGYZD010000272.1 GCF_018371055.1 Finegoldia magna
ATGATTGATTTCATAAAGCATATTCAATGAATTATCTCCATGTGTGAAGTAAATACTGTTGATATCCAAGTTAGAATGTTTGCCATTCAAATTAGCTTTTGTGTTGACATAATTGTCCTTGCTTCCTAATTCGTATTGGCTAAGGATGACGTTACTTTCTTCATCTAAGTTCAAGATAACTGATTCCAATGCTGTGGTATTTTTTTCTGCTTGAATGATAAAAACTTCCACGTTACTATTTTCTTTGGCATTGATTTCTATTACTGAACTTCTGAATTTCTTGTTGTCGTCATTGTCTCTGTAATCAAGTACAACTCGTAGGCTTGAGTTCTTTTCGGCTACAATTTTGTGAGTATCCAACAAAATATCATATTCTCTATCCGTTACCAAATCGATAACGCCGAAATCTTTTACTTGATTTTCTTCTGTTCTATATTTTTTGAATAGATTTCCCGATTTTTCGTTCATGTTCAAAGCTTCTTGGCACACACCAAAATCTTTGTTGTCTAATGATTCTACTGGATCTGAGTCTATTCTGTATTCTTTTATATCTATATCTGGAAGATTTATTTCTGTATCGTTGACTTTCAAATATTTGAAAGTTTTAAATCCCAGTTTATTTCCTTTAATTTGTTCCATATACAACTCCTATCCTATGCTTCCTTCTAATTCAAGATTAATCAAATTATTCATCTCAACCGCATATTCCATAGGTAATTCCTTCGCTATTGGCTCAGCAAATCCACGAACTACCATTGATTTTGCTTCTTCTTCTGGAATACCTCTTGTCATCAAATAGAAAATAACTTGATCATCTATTCTACCTATAGATGCTTCATGTCCCAAATCGACATGTTTATTTGCTATTTTAACAACTGGAATTGTATCTGATCTACTTTCGTTATCTAACATTAACGATTCACAGCTTACTGATGATTTTGAATCGTAAGCATTTTCTTTTATGTCTACTAATCCTCTGTAAACACTTATTCCGCCTGATTTAGATATGGATTTACTATTTACATAGCTTGTAGTGTGAGGAGCTGCGTGAATTATAACAGCGCCTGTGTCTAAGTTTTGGTCGCGTCCTGCAAATGAAATACCTGTGTATTCACTACTTGCGCCTTCTCCCTTTAAGACACTTGAAGGATAAAGCATGGATACTGCTGATCCGAATGAACCAGAAACCCATTCAACCTTACCATTTTTTTCAATGATCGCTCTTTTTGAGTTCAAGTTGTACATATTACGTGACCAGTTTTCGATTGTAGAAAATCTAAGAGTAGCATTTTCTCCAACGAAGATTTCAACTGCACCAGCATGTACATTTAATGCGTTGTATTTTGGAGCTGAACAACCTTCAATGAAGTGACAATAACTGTCATCTTCTACGATAATCATTGTATGTTCGAATTGACCTGCACCTGGAGCATTCAATCTAAAATAACTTTGAAGTGGGACTTTAACATCTACTCCTTTTGGAACGTATACAAATGATCCACCTGACCACACTGCATAGTGAAGTGCTGCGTATTTGTGTAATCTTGGTGTGATTGATTTTGCAAAATATTGTTTAACAATATCTTCATGTTCTCTAAGAGCTGTATCAAAATCTGTATATATAACCCCTTGGTCTACCAAAGATTGTTGAATGTTGTGATACACAACCTCACTATCGTATTGTGCACCAACACCGCTAAGCATCATTTCTTTTTCAGCTTCTTGAATACCCAACTTATCAAAAGTATCTCTGATTTCATCAGGAACTTCGTTCCAGTCGCTTGATCTGTCTGCATCAGGTCTTATATATGTTGTGACCTTATCCATATCAACGACGCTCAAATCAGGTCCCCATTCAGGATCTTCTGAATTGTAAAATATTTCAAGAGCTTCCAATCTTTTTTCAAGCATCCATTGAGGTTCATTTTTTTCTTCTGAAATTTGTCTTACAATTTCAGGAGTCAAACCTTCTTCGGTTTTTCTTCTAAAAGTAAATTTATTCTTGATGTCATAGATACCTCTATCCATTTCATCGACTTGAGTCTTCATTTTAGGTGCCATTATTTCACCTCTT
>NZ_JAGYZD010000273.1 GCF_018371055.1 Finegoldia magna
GATTTGCCATGGGCAATGGTACCAGAAAGAAAAATCACAGTTGAAGATATGAAGACAATATTGTCCAGCCACTACGAAGGAACACCTTACGATTGCTACGCAAAACACGGAGATCCAAACTACCGCGGAATGTATCGTCCATTAGGAATTAGCCGTGACAATGTAACTCATTTTACACAAATAAGACCTTACGCTCCAGAAGAAATCAGAGCAATTCAATGGTTGTCATTCGGTAGCAACGCATTCAACGCAGCCGTTGCATTCTACGCAAATGTAGAAACAACACCAAGCTATGTAGCAGACCAAGTAGTAAAAGCAACATCAGAAAACTTCTACTGGGCTAACAGAATCATAGCAGCACTTTGCGATGCTCACTTCAACAAAACAGCAATCTTCATCGAAAGATACCAAGGAGCAGTTCAATCAAAATCCAACGAAATCATCAACAAATACGACGAAGAATTTGCTAAAAACTCAGCAAACGCCCACGAATTACTTGAAAAAGCAAACCAAGAAATGGCAGATTTCTTAAAAGAAAAAACAGACAAATTACTTCACGACGTTTTATTCACAGCAAGCTGCGAAATGAAAAACGGATTCGCAAGAAGTGACAACTAATATTTAACTAAAATCGGGTTTGATAATCAGACCCGATTTTTCTACATAAGAAATTCTAAATGACAATAAAAAAACACCTCATGAGAGGTGTTTTTGTTTGCTATTAATCATCTGCAACTTCTGTGGCAGGGTCTGAATTTGTTCCAAATCTTGTGATGATTGTTAGAATCATAAAGGCTAACAATACGTATTGGTTAACTAAGAATGGAATGATATCAGTTGGTGCAACTTTTCCTGCAGTAAGTCCAGAAGCTATTAAGATTTGTGCTCCGTAAGGGATAATTCCTTGGATAACGCAGCTTGTTGTGTCCAAAAGTGATGCAACACGTGATGGTTTTACATCGTATTCTTTTGTAAGTTCAGATGCAACTTGTCCAGTTATCAAAATAGATACTGTGTTGTTTGCTACGGCTACGTTTGTAAGTCCAACTAATGCTGCGATTGCAGCTTCAGCACTTTTTTGTCCTTTAACTTTCTTCTTAACTTTCATTATTATCCAATCAATACCACCGTGTTTTCTAACCATGTAAGCAAGACCACCAGTGAACATTGATAATAAGAAGATTTCTAATACTCCTGTAAATCCTTGAAAAATTGTTTGTGACAACATAATTGTGTCAAATTTTCCGTAAATCATACCGATTATTCCGGCTAGTAATGTACCAGAAAATAATACTAGTAATACGTTCATTCCCATTAATGCTGTTACGATTACTAATATATAAGGTATTACATAAACCAAGTTGTAGCTTTCTTTAACCATTGTAATAGTTGTTTCTGGTCTTCCAATGATTGCGAAAATAATTGTAGAAATTATTATTGCTGGGAAGGCAAATCTTGAGTTCATTACGAATTTTTGTTTCATTCCTATGTTTTGAGTTCTTGTAGCTGCGATTGTTGTATCTGAAATCAATGACAAGTTATCTCCAGCCATTGCTCCACAAATCAAAGCTGCAAGCATAAGTGCTGGATTGATTCCTACTTTTTCTGCAACACCAAAAACGATAGGTCCCAATGCTACTACTGATCCTACAGATGAACCAGTTGCAATTGACAAGAATGTAGAAATCAAGAAAATTCCCGGTACCAAGAAGTTTACAGGAACGATAGATAAACTGAAGTTTACAACAGATTCTACAGCGCCACTTGCTTTAGTAACTTGAGCAAATGCTCCAGCTAATAAGTAAATAATACACATGATTATTATGTTTTCATCGCCGCAACCTTTTACGAAATCGTCGGCTTTTTCGTTGATAGTTCCTTCAAAAATAATGAATGCTACAACAACACCAATCATTATAGAAATAGGTGAAGGAATTTGATAGAATGGCATTTCTACTCCACGAAGTGAAAGTACTACACCTGATAATACATAGAATAGCACGAACACTACAAGTGGAAGAAGTGCTTTTTTATTTGGTTTCATTTTTTAGCTCCTTTAATCTTTTATAATT
>NZ_JAGYZD010000274.1 GCF_018371055.1 Finegoldia magna
GCAAACACAAAACCATTTATCAAAATTTTCAATAAATTTGTAATAAAAGATATGATTTGCTATAATTAAAGTATCAAAAAGTATGAAAAGTACGCATTTATTAACAAATTGTGGATAAGTTGTGGATACTATGTGAATTCTTGTTTTAAAACTACACGAATTTGCTGTATATTCTAATTTAATATCCACAATTATTTTTCTATAAATTGATGTGGATAAGTTGTGCAAATGTGAATAAATTATATATTTTTTTTGTTTAATTTGGAAAATAGCTATTTATTTCGTGTGGATAACTTGTCTTTTTGTGGATAAACTTGTTGATAAGTAAAAAAACGAGGTGAAAAATGACCGACAAAGATGAACTCTGGTTAAAAATTTCTAACACATTTAAGCAGGAAATGTCAGATTTGAACTTCAACACATGGATCGCTCCATTAAAACCTCTTTATTTAACAAATACTGAATTTATTTTGCTTTCTCCAAATAGATTTACCAAGAAAACAATCTATAACAAATACTACGACGATATCCAAAAATACTTGGATTTCATCAGTAATGTCAAGAGAAAAGTAGTCATCATCGACCGTTACGAAATGGATAACTACAATGATGAAAATATAATTCAAAATCAAAATATAGATGGTCAACGATCCATTCTAGTAAGTGAAGAAGTAAAAGAAGAGGAAAAATATACTGTAGAAGACAAAAATCCTGTAATCGAACAACCAGAAGAAAAAACTGATTTGAGCCCTTATGGCAAGAATTTAATCAGCAAATACAAATTCGATACATTTGTAAAAGGAAAAAACAACGAACTAGCATTGGCCGCAGCACTTGCAGTCGCACAAAACCCAGCCACAGCATACAATCCATTGTTTATCCATGGAAAAGCAGGATTGGGTAAGACTCACTTGATGCATGCTATTGCTCATGAAATACTTAAAAATAACCCAAAATCTAGGGTTATTTACACTACTAGTGAATCATTTACGAACGAGCTTATCTCTTCAATAGGAGATAAATCAACGAAAAAGAATTCACAATTTAGACAAAAATACAGAAATATAGACGTACTATTAATTGACGATATTCAATTTATCGCGGGAAAACAAGGTACACAAGAGGAGTTTTTCCACACATTCAACGAATTGTACAACCACAACAAGCAAATCATACTTTCCAGTGATAGACCTCCAAAAGAGATTAAAACATTGGAAGAGAGGTTGGTATCGCGTTTTGAGTGGGGATTGATGGCAGACATCCAACCACCAGATTACGAAACGCGTGTGGCTATTATAAACGAATATTTGGATAGAAATAATACATCACTTCCACCTGAAATAATCGATTATATCGCTATGAATGTCAAAAGCAATATACGTGAGTTGGAAGGGGCAGTAATGAATGTCGTAGGTCAGAAAACTCTGATAGGTGATGGCAACATTACATTGGATTTGGCGAAAAACGTCCTAAAACAACTTATCGCAGACACTCAGTTAAGACCTGTAACTATAGATTTAATCATTGAGAGTGTGTGTGATAGATACAATGTCACGCAAGATGATCTTCTATCCAAGAAACGCTCCAAACAAATCGCATATCCAAGGCAAATAGCAATGTATGTGTCCAGAAAATTGTTGGATATTTCGTTGGTTAGTATTGCATCAAGTTTTGGCAAAGATCACTCAACAGTAATGCATGGAATCAAGAAAATTGAGAGTGATATCAAAAAAAATTCAGAATTTGATGAAGAAATTGAAACCCTAATCAATTACATTCAAAATTCTTAATTTATTAAACTCAAAAATTGTGGATAAGTTTATTTTAGAGTTTTCTATCCACATTTTAATATTTATAACTATGTGGATAAGTTGTTGATAACTTTAAAACACTAAACTAAAATTGTGAAAAGTTGATAATGTTGATAATCGCACAGTTTGTGCCAATAATATACACATCGTTATCAATAGAGAAAACACCACAAATTACAAACAAACTAGAGTTATCCACAATACAAACAGCCCTACTACTACTATTACTAACTATTATTATTATTTGTATAAACGAAAGG
>NZ_JAGYZD010000275.1 GCF_018371055.1 Finegoldia magna
CTTCTAACAAGTGGTGCAAAAGGAAAAAGATATGCACTTCCAAATGCAGACACTTTAATCCATCAACCACTTGGTGGAGCACAAGGACAAGCTAGTGATATCGAAATTCACGCTAAGAATATTTTGAAGAAGAGAGAATTATTAAACAAGATATTATCTGAAAGAACTGGACAACCTCTAGAAAAAATTGAAAGAGATACAGACAGAGATTTCATACTAACAGCAGAAGAAGCAAAAGAGTATGGATTGATAGACGAAGTTATATATACTTCTAAATAAGGAAATATTTATGCCAAAGAATGAAAATCAATATAAATGTTCTTTTTGCGGTAAATCACAAGATGAAGTCAGAAAATTAATTGCTGGACCTGGAGTATTTATTTGCGATGAATGTGTTTCATTATGTAACAGCATAATAGAAGAAGAATTCAAAGATGTAGATACTATCCAAGAAAGAATTGATTTGCCTAAGCCAATCGAAATCAAGGATGTGCTTGATGATTATGTAATCAAACAGGAAGAAGGTAAGAAAGCCTTGGCTGTTGCAGTATATAATCATTACAAAAGAATTAATTCTAATCTAATGAATAATGATGTAGAATTACAAAAATCAAATATTTTATTGGTGGGTCCAACTGGAAGCGGAAAAACACTTTTAGCTGAAACTTTAGCCAAGATATTGGATGTTCCTTTTGCTATAGCCGATGCAACTAGCCTTACAGAAGCTGGATATGTCGGAGAAGATGTAGAAAATGTAATTTTGAAGCTTATTCAAGCGGCGGATTACGATATCGAAAAAGCAGAACAAGGAATCATCTACATTGACGAAATCGACAAGATTACTAGAAAAAGCGAAAATCCTTCCATCACTAGAGATGTTAGCGGTGAAGGTGTACAACAAGCTTTGTTAAAAATAGTTGAAGGTACAATTTGTAACGTACCACCACAAGGTGGAAGAAAGCATCCTAACCAAGAATATATTCAAGTGGATACAAAAAATATTTTATTCATTGTTGGTGGGGCTTTTGACGGCTTAGAAAAAATAATCGAAAGAAGAACAGAAACAAAATCAATTGGTTTTGGAGCAGATTTGGGAGAAAATGAACACAAGAGGATTTCTGAATTGTTCAAAGATATTAGACCAGAAGATTTGATTAAATTCGGTTTAATTCCTGAATTTGTAGGAAGAATTCCAGTTTTAGTTACACTTGATGAACTAGATGAACAAGCTTTAATTAAAATACTTTTGGAACCTAAAAATGCAGTTATCAAACAATATCAAGAATTATTCAAAATGGATGATGTTGAGTTGGAATTTGATGAAGATGCATTGAAAGCTATCGCCAAATTGGCTTACGATAGAAAAACAGGTGCCAGAGGTTTGAGAACAATAATAGAAAAATCTTTGATGAATATTATGTTTGAGCTACCATCAAGACAAGACATTTCCAAAGTTATTTTGACAAAAGAAAGTGTACTAGAAGGGAAAGACCCAAAACTTGTTTTCAAAACAAATAATAAATAACACAAATAGCTCACTTTAGGTGAGCTATTTTTATCAATAGATTAAATTCGAAAGAGGAGTTTGATGAAAGAATACTATACAATATCAGAAAAGAAACTTCCAATAATTGCGTTGCGTGGTTTGTGGTTGTTTCCAAATAATATCCAACATTTCGAAGTTGGAAGGGAAGTTTCATTAAATGCTTTAAATGCTAGTTTGCTCAGAAATTCTGAGATTTTTATTTGTACGCAAAAAGATCCAATGATAGAAAACATCACAAAAGAAGATTTCTATCATACAGGAGTTCTTGCAAGTATCAAACAAACTATCAAAATGCCAAATGGGAATGTCAGAGTTTTGGTTGAAGCTTATGACAGAGCAAAAATCGTAGACTTCATAGAAAACGACAGTTTCTTAGAAGCAAACGTAGAGGTTATGGAATACGATAAAACAAAATATCATCCTACAGATAAATCGTTGACTATGATTAGGATGATTATTTCTTCGTTTGAAAGCTTGGCAGAAATTATCAAAAAACCATTACCACAAGATTTGCTTGG
>NZ_JAGYZD010000276.1 GCF_018371055.1 Finegoldia magna
TAAAAAGATTACAAGATGAAAATGCAAAACTAAAAGAAGATTATTCATCTACAAAATGGGAGTTAGAAGCTGAGAAAGAAAAGACAGATAAAAACGAAAATAAAATCAAAGAAATGCAAGAAAAGCTTGAGTCTTTAGAAGGGGAACTTGCAAAGAAGACTAAAGAAATTGAAGATAAAGATAATAGAATTAAGGACTTAGAAAAAGCTCTTGATGAAAAAGATGCTAAGATAAGAGACTTAGAGTCTAAAAAGAAAGAGACAGAAAATTCTAAGTCAGAATGCTGTAAGAAAATTGAAGAGCTTCAAAAGGCTATTGATAGTTTAAAAGTATCTTCTGAAAATACAAAAAAAGAATTAGAAGATAAGATTAAAGTACTAGAAGAAAAACAAAAAGCTTCTGAAGAAGAAATTAAAAAGCTAAAAGAAGAATTAGATAAGAAAATCGAAGAAGCAAAGAAGTTAATCGAGGAAGCAAATAAAAAAGCAAAAGAAGAACTTGAGAAACAAGCTAAAGATGAAAAAGATAAAAATCTAAACCAAGACCTATCTAAAAAATTAGATGAACTTCTAAAACTCCAAAAAGAAAACAAAGAAAAGAAAGAAGATAAGAAATCTCAAGATAAGAAGTGGGACGAACTTTTGAAAGCTGATGATAAGAACATCCTAAATCAATTTGATCTTAACAAGATGAAAAAGCAAGAGGAACAACAGGACAAAAAACAAGCTAAAGATGAAAAAGAATTTGCAGTTTTTCAAGTAGACAAAAACTTCTATAACATTATCAACAAAGATGGTAAGACAACAGTCTACATGGATGTAAAAACTTATGTGGATCAAGGAAGAACTATGATTCCAGTTAGATATATTGCCTATACTCTAGGTTTTAATGTTGAGTATGACAATTCTACTCGTGAAGCCATTTTCTCAAATAAAGAGAATAATATCTTAGCTAAAAAGACATTAAGACTAAATGTTGATACTGGTGTTATGAAAGATTCAGATGGAAAGGTCTACAATTCAGATGTTAAGCCAGTGATTATAAATGGAAGAATTCATGCTTCAATTTCAAATATTGCTAAAGCTTTTGGAGCAAGTCATGGAGATATCAAAGATGGTGAAAACCAAACAATAGAATGGGACAATACTAGAAAAGCAGTCTATGTATTTAAAAATGTAAAATAAGAAAGGATAGAAAAATGAATAAGAGCATTAAACGAGGAGTAGCCATAGCGTTACTCCTTTTTACATTTACAGTACCAGCAACTACATTTGCAATGACTAATGAAGGGCAAATAGAAAGTCAAAACGAATCAATCTATGAACCACAAAAAGAAGAATTTGAAAAAATGTTGAAAGATGATGTTTTTACACCATCAAAAGAAGAAATACCTTATCAAGATGTTCCAAGAATACCAGGAAATACAAGTGAAGCAAATAAGCCTTCAAATAATCCTCCTAAGAAAACACCACTTGTAAAAGGTGGTAATACAAAGGCAGTAAATAATCTTGCAACACAAGAAAATAAGGCAAGAGGTTCAGTAATTGAAAATGTAGATAGGAATGGAAAAGATATTACACCAAGTGGAGATACAGAAAAAGATAAAGAAAATCCAGTAGATGTAAGACAATTTTTAACATTTCAAACCAAAAGTGGAAAAACTATGCACCTAATAGTGGATCACTCATCAAATCAAGATAATGTAAGGCTATTGACAGAAGTAGGAGAGCAAGACCTACTTAATATGATTGAATCAGAAGATAAAAATACTATAAAGGTTGAAGAGCCTAAGAAAGAAGAAGTAAAAAAAGAAGAACCTAAGACTGTTCCAGTAAAAGAAGAAAAGAAAAGTGGGATAGGTTCATTTCTAATAGTTGCACTTGTAATTGGAGGAGTTGTAGGAGCAGGATATTATTTTAAAGTAGTCAAAGCTAAGGAAGATAAAATGTTGGAAGACTTTGAAGAAGATGATGAGGATTATATTAGTGAGTCAGAAGATGATGACGATGATGAAACTCACGAAGAATCTTTAGATGAAGACGATGAAGATGAACTATTA
>NZ_JAGYZD010000277.1 GCF_018371055.1 Finegoldia magna
GGAAGATGTCATAATCATTTGTAGATTGGAGATGGTTTTATCTATCAATTCATCTTCACAATTGAAATTAATTGCAGCAGTTTGCGTGAATGCTGGCATCGTTTTGTGATACGAATTAATAGAAATATCACAACCTAGTTGCATTGCATTTTTGTCGAAACAGTCCAGTGCGAAATGTGCTCCGTGTGCTTCATCAACAATAATTTTGATATTATTTTCGTGACAATATGCTACAAGTTTTTCGATTGGCTGATAAATCCCATAATAATTGGGGCGTGTGATGAGAACTGCTTTGATGGATGAATCTTTCTTCAAATTTTCTATCAATACTTCTTGTTCACACACTCCATCACAGTCTATTTCCACAGATTTTCCACGAGCAAGTCGTACACCGTTGATGACAGATTTGTGGCAATTTTTCTCTACCAAAATTTTTTCGTTCTCATCTAATACGCTCATTATACTTGCGACAATTCCAGATGTTGAACCATTGACAAGATACATCGATGATTTTGCATGCGAAAAAAGGGCAAGATTATTCCTGCCCTCAGCTATAATAGTATTTGCATGGTACAAATCATCTGTATCAGATAATTCTGTCACATCAATCTTCAAAATATTTTCAAGAAAATCGTTCATACCTTCCAACGTCTTGCCCTTATGGCCAGGCATGTGAAAGCTTACTTTTTCTTTTCTATTTATCAGATTATCATACAAATTACGCATTCAACATTTTCTCCACTTCTACCATAATTGCACATTCAGTACGTTTCTTTTGCATTGCGCAACCCAATTCGTATGGCTTGTAAATATCGTGATTAAAATTGTACGCATTTGCATGGCAACCACCAGAACAGTAGAATTTGCACCAACAATTTTTGCAATCTTCTTTTGTAAATACGTGACAATTCAAGAATTCTTCACGCAAATCTTCTGGTAAAGTTAGATTTTCATCTAAAATATTTCCCATTTTGAATTTTTCGTTGCCGACAAATTGATGACAAGGATAAATATCTCCTTCTGGAGTTACTGCAATGTATTCGCATCCAGCTCCACAACCTTGCATTCTTTTTATTACACATGGACCTTGAGTCAAATCAACCATAAAATGGAAGAACTTAAAGTTAGAACCATTAACTTGATCCTTTGCATAATCCACTGCCAATTTTTCGTATTCATTCAAAACAGTGTCCAAATCTTCCTTAGTAATAGCGTAATCGTCATAATCGCTGTCTACAACAGGTTCGATACTTGACAATTCAAATCCCAAATCCTTGAAGTGTTTTACATCTTCTGAGAAATCCAAATTCTTTTTAGTAAAAGTTCCTCTTACGTAATAATATTTTCCTTTTCTTCCTTTAATAAGTTTTTGAAATTTAGGAACGATTAAATCATAAGAACCCTTGTCGTTCAAAGTTTTTCTCATATTATCGTTGACAGATTTTCTACCATCAAGACTAAGAACTACGTTGTGCATATTTTCGTTGATAAAATCAATCTTGTCATCGTCCAACAAAACGCCGTTAGTAGTTATTGTGAATCTGAATTTCTTACCTTTTTCATCGGCTATTTCATTGCCGTATTTTACTAATTTCTTCACTAGCTCGAAATCCATTAAAGGTTCTCCACCAAAGAAATCCACTTCCAAGAATTTTCTTGAACCGCTATTGTCAACCAAATATTTCAAAGCTTTCTTGCCGACTTCTTCAGTCATATAGGCTTTGTGTCCACCAAAATCACCTTGTGAAGCAAAACAATATTCGCACTTCAAGTTACAATCGTGAACAACGTGAAGGCACATTGCCTTTAACACAGGTTCTCTTTTTTTGAAATCTTCAATGTGAAGATAATCATCAGATGAAAAAAGCATATTCGCTTTTTCCAATTCTGCAATTTCCTTTATAGAATCTCTGACAGATTCTTCAGGATATTGATCTAATTTTTCTACTATTTCATCTGCACTTAAATCTTTGTAATAATCAAGTACATCGTAACTTATGTCGTCAAAAACATGGACACTTCCACCGTTTACAT
>NZ_JAGYZD010000278.1 GCF_018371055.1 Finegoldia magna
GTCTTTGCATTTTTTGCATTTGTTTCATCATGTTACCCATGTTTCCCATACCAGGCATTCCGCCTCTAAATTTATTTCCCATAATTCCTCCTATTTTTCAATTATTTGAACATTTTCTCCAAATAAATTTTGTAATTTTTTAACATTCTCGTTTACTTTTTTCTCTGCTTCATCGTCAATTTGTAAATCTAAAACCTTAAAATCGTAATGCGGTTTAAGTAATTGTTCAATAACTTTCTTATGAGGAAGCAAAGTGTACAAATACAACTGATTAGTCTTCAAAACCAACTTGTCATTCTCCAAACTAGCTTTGATATCATCAGCTAATTCTTTTGGAACTTTGTCGAAATCTCTTAAAACTTCTCTTAGTTTTTCAAATGAATCATCTTTTCCGACACTCTCTTCTTCAACTGTGTCGTCGTTTTTTTCATCAGTCTTTATTATATCATTTTTATTGGATAATTCATCTGATTTTTCTACTTTTTCTGAAGATTTTTGTGAAGTTTCTATGTTTTTATCGATTTTTTCATCAAATTCGACTAATTTTTGTGTAGAATTGATCTTAATCCCGTTTTGTTCAATATTGTTGAGCTTATCTTCTAAAGTATTCACTCTGGCAATCAAATCGTCGTAATCGATATAATCTATTAGTCTCATTACCAAAATTTCAAGCAGAGCTTTTTGATTATCAGCCTGTTTTAGTTTTTTCTGATGCTCTATTATAATTGACATACTTTCAACTATTTGCCTATTTGTAATCAATTCAGATTGTGAATTGTAATCATCATTGTACTGAGTGTTGTTCTGTCTGATGTTTTCAAGACCATTTTTTGACAACAGCAAATTTCTAAAATGATTTAACAGCTCATCCATAACATTTTCGACAGGCTTATTGTGTGATATTGTGTACAAATTATTCAAAACTTCTGCGGCATCTTTTTTTATGATGCTATTGACAAGCTTGAAAATTCCTTTATTGTCGACAATACCAAGTATATCATTTATATCTTGTTTTGTTATATTTTCTTTTTCAATGCTAAGAACTTGATCCAAAATAGACAACGCATCTCTCATTGCACCATCAGCTTTGTTGGCAATGAGTTCAATCGCATCGTCGTCCATTTTTCTGTTCAAATCGTTCAAAATATATTTGATATTATCTGAAATATCCTTGGCATTAATCATCTTGAACTCATAGCGTTGACATCTGGATAGAATTGTTTGTGGAATTTTGTCAATTTCGGTCGTAGCTAATATGAACACCAAATGTTTTGGTGGCTCTTCCATTATTTTAAGTAAAGCATTAAATCCCTCATTGGTAATCATGTGAGCTTCGTCGATAATGTAAACTTTGTATTTTAATTTTGTAGGCGGATAAATTACTTTATCGCGCAGTTCTCTGATATCGTCAATTCTTCTGTTACTAGCAGCATCCATTTCCACGATATCTAATGTAGATTCTTCCAAAGAACTTAGGCAATTTTCACATTTGTTACAAGGATTTCCATCTTGTAAATCCAAACAGTTGATAGCTCTTGCAAAAATTTTCGCACAACTAGTTTTACCTGTTCCTCTTGAACCAGAAAAAATATACGCATGAGAAATATTTTTCGTTTCGATTTGATTTTTTAAAATATCAGTTATATGTTTTTGACCGTAAACTTTATCAAAAGTATCCGGTCTATATTTTCTGTAAATAGCTTGCATAAATACCTCGTTTCATTTTTCAAATTACGAGTAATTTTTTGAAATTTTTCATTCAAAAATATACTAAATCTCTTAATATTATAACATATTTGATATTTCTTGAATTCATAGTAAAATAGTATTAGAAATTTTATTTTTAAAATTTTTGAAGGGGGATTTAATGATGAAAAATATTGACCCATTTTTATTGACAATGTTAGGGTTAATAGTTCCTGGTCTTCTAACCGGAGTAGGAGCAATCCCTGTTTTTTTCACAAGAAATGTAAGTCAAGGTAAGTTAGATGTATTTTTAGGGGCAGCTGCAGG
>NZ_JAGYZD010000279.1 GCF_018371055.1 Finegoldia magna
TAATACAGAAATGAAAATGCAACTTAAATCAATCGACAATTACACGAATATGGCTATAAATTATTTGAAGCTAAATTTGCACGAAAAAGACATGGATATAAGCGTTGTTGATGTGGATAATTTGCTGAATATTTTAGTCAAAAAATACTCACTTTTGTTCATCAACTCACATATTAGTTTGGATTTTAGAAAAAATGGCTTAAAATGCATCACTGATAGCAAATGGTTAAGTGTATTATTGGAGCAAATCCTCTCTAATGCGATTAAATATTCTGAAAATTCACAGATTATCTAAGATTCATTCAAAAAAGATAATGCTGTCGTGATTTTAATAGAAGATCACGGAATAGGAATTCCAGAAGAAGATATCAATAGAATTTTTGATAAAGGATATTCGGGATTTAATGGAAGATTAAAACAAAAATCGAGTGGTTTGGGATTGTATTTGGCAAAATCTATAGCAGATAAACTGGAAATAACTTTGAAAGTCGACTCTGTTGTAGGTCAAGGTAGTAAATTTTATATAATTGTGAATAACTAATCTTACAAATTTGTAAGATTGAATGATTTTTGTTAGTTTAGATAAATGCTACTTTTTCTAAATTCATTTAACATATAGTTATGGAGGGTGTTATGAATATTTTAGAATTAAACAACGTAAGAAAAGTATACAAAACGAAAAATGTTGAAACAGTAGCATTAAAAGATGTGAATTTTTCTGTAGAAAAGAATGAATTTATAGCAATAATGGGGGAATCAGGTTCAGGTAAAACAACTTTACTGAATGTAATATCAACATTAGATAAGCAAACTAATGGCAAGGTTGTGTTAAATGGCAAAGATATATCCACTTTAGAAGAATCCGAAGTTGCAAAGTTCAGAAGGGAAAAGCTTGGATTTGTATTTCAAGATTTTAATTTATTGGATATTTTCTCAAACAAAGACAATATATTTTTGCCAATGGTGCTTTCTGATTATAAGCCAAAAGAAATGGAGCAAAGATTGTCTGAAATCCAAGGATTATTGGGAATTGAATCATTTGTCAATAAATATCCTTATGAGGTTAGTGGTGGACAAAGACAAAGAATTGCGATTGCAAGAGCTTTGATTACAAAACCAGATTTGATATTGGCAGATGAGCCTACGGGGGCATTGGATTCAAAATCATCAGAAATGATACTTGATTTATTTACAAAAATCAATAAATTAGGACAAACTATATTGATGGTAACTCACTCTGTGAAGGCAGCTTCGTTTTCTAACAGAGTAATATTTATAAAAGATGGAGTTGTGTTCCACGAAATTTACAAGGGAAACAGCGACAACAATGAATTTATGCAAAGAATAAATGAGTCATTATCTGTGATAAATAATAGAGGTGTAGATAATGAATTCTAAGTTATCTACAAAATTTGCTCTCAAAAACTTAAAAGCAAACAAAATTGTAAATATTCCATATATTTTGTCAACAAGTATTATGGTGGCGATTTTGTTCATAATGATATCTTTATTAGATAACAAATATGTTATGCAACAAGACGAATTTGGAACGATAATAGTATTCGGATCGATTATAATATCGATATTTACATTTGCGATTATTATGTATGCGAATAGGTTTTTGATAAAAAGAAGATTTCAAGAATTTGGATTGTATCGTGTTTTTGGATTGGAAAATAAACACATAAATAGAATTTTACTAAAAGAAAAGTCGATATTTTTTGTAATTATTTCGATTCTAACCATTGTTTTTGGAATCACATTGGGAAAAGTATTGTTCTTAGCAGTAGGAAAATTGATGCAAGAAAATTTCAGCATAATGCAGTTTGGAGTTTCGATACTAGCGGTTATATTAACGTTGATATTTAACTTCGGTATGAGTGTGTTGACTTATATTTTTGATATCGTAAATATAAAATCTGCTACAACTAGGGATTTATTTGCAAAAGGACAAAAATCGGAATCTGAACCAAAAGTCAAAGTAGTATTTTTCATTTTAGCAATAATT
>NZ_JAGYZD010000280.1 GCF_018371055.1 Finegoldia magna
ATGCTTTCCATTTCTATAAGAACAATATCTTCTTCATATATAGACACATCTGTCTTGTATTTCAAAATCATTTTTACAGAATAAATTTGCTTCAAATCTTTCTCCTCCTCAACACTCCCATATTTTATACTAATTAATTCATTGTGTAAATAGCAAAATCGAAAAATTTAGATTTTTTAGACATTTTTTAAGAGTTTATATGTTTTTCCCGAATTTAAAAGCGATAGTTCTCACTACCGCTTTCAAATTTATATATTTCAAATCTCACGCAAATTAAGGAAGGAAAAAACGTGATACCTTATTTTTATTGTAAAGTACTAAATTCAATATCCAAATCTTTAGTACTGCCATCTCTATAAACAGTTATTTTACCTTTTTGTTGCGGTCTAACTTCAAGCAATGCTTTCTTCAAAGAACTCATTGTGTTGATTTGTTTGCCGTTAACTTTTGTAATTATATCCCCTCTAGTTACTCCGGCTTTTTGTGCAGAAGATCCTTTTACAACTTCCACTACATAAATTCCCTTATCTATAGAAAGTTTTTGACCTGTAGCTTGTTGGAAAGTTTTCACATCAACTCCACTAATTCCAAGCTTAACTCCTTCAAAAGAACCACCAGAAACTATATTATCGACAATAGTTTTGGCTACGTTAATAGGAATAGTAAATCCGATTCCTTCTGCAGAGGCTTTGGCAGTATTTATACCGATTAGTTTGCCTTCTTGGTCGAAAAGTCCACCACCACTATTTCCTGAGTTTATAGCAGCATCTGTTTGCATCAAACCATCCATTTGTAGACCATTTTGTAAAGTGATTGTTCTATCTTTTCCTGAAATATAACCACTAGTCAATGTTGATTGCAAATCCAATCCCAATGGATTTCCAATTGCAATCGCCTTATCTCCTATTTGAACCTTGTCGCTATCTCCCATTTCAACTGGTTTTAATCCAGTCATATCAGTTTTAATTACTGCAAGGTCTAGCGTTGTGTCATACCACAACAATTTTGCAGATGATTTCTTGCCATTTGTAAGTAAGACTTCTATTTTTTCTGCCTTTCCATCTTGTACAACGTGTGCGTTAGTTAGAATATATCCATCTTGGCTAACAACTACACCACTTCCAACACCTTCTACAACTCTGCCTTGGAAAAACATATTTTCTTGAACACCTACAGTTGTTATACCAACTACAGAGTCCAAAGATTTCTTGGCTACGGCATTTTCTGTGGATACACTATTGTTTTTTATAGAAATAGTACTACTTTCGACTTGACCATTTTTGTTAATAGTCTCAGTAATACCAGTCATATTTTTTGCTACGAAATAGCTCATAACCAAAGAATAAATTAATAAAAATATTGTAAGTGCTTTTAACCAACCAATTTTGGGTTTATTCTTAGCTATTTCTTCTTTTATCATATTTTCGACTTTTCTTTCGCTCAAGCCGTCTCTTCTTTTTCTTATATAATCGTTGTAATCAGAGTATGGGTCTCTGTCCATATCTACACCTCCATATTTTATACTTATACTTTATCAAGCAAATGTGTTTGAACTGTGAGTAAAACGTCGCTAAAGTTTACGAAAAATCAAACTTTATATTTGAATTTTTGTAAACATTAAAAAATCCCCGTATTAATTTCTAATAGAAATTAAATACGAGGATTCGATTTATTTGTTAGGGTTTGGCGTATTGATAGATAAGCCTTCTAATTGCTCAACAGAATCCATGAACACTTCACTAATAGTTGGGTGAGCGTAAATCATTGCTGACAAACCTTCAACTCCAACGTTATTGTTCATAGCGATTGCTGCGAAGTGAATTAATGTGGATGCATCGTGACCAATTATGTGGCAACCTAAAATCTTAGATAAATCTTTTGTAGCAACTATCTTTACAAAACCTTCTGTAGCATTCAAACTCAATGCCTTACCGTTAGCTTGATACATAAATTTGCTTGTTACATAATCGATGTTTTGTTCTTTTGCTTTTTCTTCAGTTAA
>NZ_JAGYZD010000281.1 GCF_018371055.1 Finegoldia magna
AGGTCACGACAAAAATATTGATGAATTGTTTGATATTTTAGGATCTTTTACAACTAAATACAATGGGGAGTTTTTGTATGGTTTCGAAGACAAAGAAAATGTACTTAAGACTCCAAAACTAACAAATGAAGTAGAATTTTCAACATTTTTACAAGATTACAACTCATCAATGAAAGTGAAAAAGTATCTTAAATTAAAAAAGAAGTTGAATCCTTATTTCGATGAACAATTTGTAGATTCTGTACTCAAAGGTTTTGCAATTGACGAGTTTGCAAGGTTAGAAGATTTGAAGGAAGATTACTGCAATATTGTGTTGATGACGGCTGCTTTGGCTACAAACAAAAAGATAGTAATTCTTAAAAACTTTGAAATAGCCGATAGGAAGCTTTCATTGGAATTTATTGACATTATGAAAAAACGACAAGAATTAATCAGAAATACGGTTTTGATTTCATCGCCAATAGTAGAGGAAGTGTTCTTCGATTATTTGATTTTAATGCAAGATGGTAGAATTAAATTCAAAGACTCCAAGCACAATATACTGACAAATGCTAAGGTGATTCGTGGACCAAAAGAAATCATATCGGCGATGAATTACAAGAGAATATTGACTAGAACTTCTGATGGACTCGAAGATGAAATAAAAATGTTTGATAGCATCAACGAAGATGAACGCCTTTTACTTGAAAATAACGGATGTGTAGTAAAACAATTACCGTTAGACGAACTAATTACAATGATTGAGGAGGGAAATTATGAAAAGACTGTTAAGACAGAAGCTATCGGCTAGTATATCTTATTTATTTTACACTCTTCTCGTGTCTGTTGTAATATTGGCTATAATAGGAGGACTTTCTTATTTTAAAATTTGGAAATTCGATTTTAGCAAATTACCATTGTTCACTTACGTTGTGCCAATGTTTTTGTTAAACACCTTCTACTTTTTATTAATAGCAAGTAAGGATTATTTTCAAGATTTTGGAATAAATATCGAATCATCATACCACAGAAAACAAATCAAAAAAGCTACAATATTTGAAAGAATTTTCAATGTGGCATTAGTTTTTGGTGTGATAATTGGAATAATTTATTTGACAAGAGTTTTGTCGGGATTCTTACACGCTAGACAAATCGAAATTTATTACGACAAGATAGGATTGTTCACAAAAGGCTCATTGTTATCATATATGCCAATAGTTTTTGTAATCACATCAGTGTGTAGCCTTGCATTTAATTCGTTGATATTCTTAGCGTACAAATTCGGTGCCGTGAAAATATTCATATTATTTACTGCAATTATTATCGCTTTAAATGTATTCTTCTCAGAATATTTAATATCAGCATTCAAATTATTTAGTGGACTTAATATGTATATTTATTTGGGAGCTGGGGTAATAGCACTTGTATTATCTATATTATTTACCAACTTCATCAAAGGCTTAAATGTAAAATAAAGGAGATAGCTCGGAGTAATCCGAGCTTTTTTATATGAGAGAAATTTACAAATCAAAAATAGGAAATATTCTTATAGAAAGCGACGGAGAACATATAATAAAATGTGAATTCGTGGATTATTTTGTAGAACAGGGGACTGATGAAATAATTGAAAAATGTAAGAATTATTTGGACGATTATTTTTCGGGTAAGATTACAGGGCAATTTGACGATATATTAATAGACAAATCAGATTATGCAACTAAGATATTGAAATTAGTATGTGAAATTCCGTATGGAACAACTGCGACATACACCGACATCAAAGAAAAATACGAAAAAATTTACAACACAAAAACATCAGCAAGAGCAGTTGGAAGAGCTGTTGGCTCAAATGATTTGATGATTTTAGTACCTTGTCACAGAGTGATCGGAAAAAACAATGAGCTCACTGGATATAAATTTGGTATAGAAAAGAAAAAGTATTTATTAGATTTGGAACAAAATCACAAACCTTCTGTAAATATTTGAGCAATGTTTACGAAATTGCAACAAATGTTTTCAAGC
>NZ_JAGYZD010000282.1 GCF_018371055.1 Finegoldia magna
ACAGTTTCACCGGGAGCTATCGACACATATGTCAGACCTGTTGTTAATGAATACATGGAAAAATCAGGCAAGAAATTAAACTTGGTTCACGCTCCTGAAAGAATTATTCCTGGTAACATGGTTTACGAATTGGAACACAACGCTAGAACAATCGGAGCTGACGATCCAAAATACGGCGAAAAAGTTAGGGAAGTGTACTCAACTTTCTGCAAAGGTGAAATCAATCTAACTAACATCAAAACTGCTGAAATGACAAAGGTTGTTGAAAATACATTTAGAGATATCAACATTGCATTCGCAAACGAATTGGCTAAGATTTGTCGCCAAGGTGGACTTGATGTCAATGAAGTTATCAAAATTTCTAACAAACACCCAAGAGTTAACATTCTTTCACCAGGACCTGGTGTAGGTGGACATTGTATTTCAGTTGACCCATGGTTTTTAGTTGGAGATTATCCACTTCTTACTGAAATAATCTACAAAGCTCGTCAAATCAACGATTCAATGCCAGAATATGTTCTTAGACGCGCTTACAATATAATGCAAGAAAACAACTTAAAAGATTTTTCAAGAGTTGGTATTTACGGATTGACATACAAAGAAAACGTAGATGATGTCAGAGAATCTCCAACACTTCAATTATTACAACACCAAAAAGAACATTTGGGAGATGGATTGAAAGTTTACGATCCAATGGTAAAAAGAGAAGTTGTGGAAAATCAATACCACGATTTGAACAAATTCTTAGACGATGTTGATTTCGTAATTGTGATGATTGGTCACGACGAAATCAGAGAAAACATGGATGTATTAAAAGACAAAGTCGTACTTGATACAAGAAACATCGATGTTGACAACAAATACAATTTCTACAAATTATAAAACAAATCAAAGGGCGCTAAATTTGCAGCGCCTTTTTTTAAAAAGAGGTAAAAAATGAAAAAAGTAATGGTGGTTTTTGGGACAAGACCAGAAGCGATTAAAATGTGTCCACTTGTAAAAGAACTCAAAAAAAGAGACGAATTCGAAGTTTGTGTGCTTGTAACTGGACAACACAAAGAAATGCTACGTCAAGTATTGGACGTTTTCGAAATCAAAGAAGACTACAACTTGGCTATCATGAAAAAAGGACAAAGCTTGTTCGATGTTACCACAACTATTTTGGACAAAATAAAATCTATACTAGAAGAAGAAAAACCAGACATTGTTTTGGTTCATGGAGACACTTCGACAAGTTTTGTTGCAGGACTTGCTGCATTTTATTTGAGAATACCAGTAGGTCATGTGGAAGCTGGACTTAGAACTTACAACAAATACTCTCCATATCCAGAAGAATTTAACAGACAAGCCATAGGATCGTTGGCAGATTTCCACTTCGCACCAACTACAACTGCAAGGGATAATCTGCTAAGAGAAAACAAAGACGAATCCAAAGTTTTCGTAACGGGAAACACAGTAATAGACGCACTTCAAACAACAGTACGTGACAATTATTCTAACGAAAATTTGATCGAAGGTAAAAAGATGATTCTTCTAACAATGCATAGAAGGGAAAACTTGGGAGAATCCATGAAAAATTCCTTCAGAGCAATTAAAAGAGTTGTCAACGAAAACGAAGATATATATGTGATTTATCCTATACATTTGAATCCAAAAGTACGAGAAATCGCAAACGAAGTATTTGACAATCATCCTAGAATCAAACTCATCGAACCGTTGAATGTAGTTGATTTTCATAACTTCATGAAACAATCATTCTTCGTAATGACAGATTCAGGTGGAATTCAAGAAGAAGCTCCAGCACTTGGAAAGCCCGTTTTAGTAATGAGAGACACAACAGAAAGACCTGAAGGGGTAGAGGCAGGGACATTAAAATTAACTGGACTTTGTGAAGAAGACATCTACAACGAAATGACAACACTTCTTTCTGACAAAAATGAATACGACAAAATGAGTGAAGCCACAAACCCTTACGGAGATGGCCACGCATCTGAAAGAAT
>NZ_JAGYZD010000283.1 GCF_018371055.1 Finegoldia magna
AGAAGTTATTAAAGTTTCGGCAAAGTCAAAGGACTACCTAAATCCACTAGATATAAATATGAACTATGGAGATGGGGACGCACCTTTAAAGGATAAGGCAAATTTCATAATGTCTATGCTTGAACTTGTAGTAGGAGGATCTGGTCTTACTGCTGCAGAAAAATCAGTTATAGATAGGTGCTTACCAAAGATATATCAAAAATATTTTGAAGACCCAAAACCAGAAAATATGCCGATATTAGGAGATTTATACGATATGCTCCTATCTCAAGAAGAGGGAGTCGGTAGGAAGCTCGCAACAGAAATGGAAATTTATGTTAAGGGAAGTCTTAATGTATTTAATAATAGGTCAAATGTTGACCTAAATAGGCAACTGCTCTGTTTTGATATAAAAGAGCTAGGAACACAACTTAAAAAAATAGGTATGCTTGTAATTCAAGACCAAGTTTGGAACAAGGTTTCCCTAAATAGAGGAAGCAAGTCTACAAGATACTATATAGATGAGTTCCACCTTTTATTAAAAGATCCACAAACTGCTTCATATTCAGTAGAAATCTGGAAAAGATTTAGAAAATGGGGAGGTATTCCAACAGGCATAACTCAAAACGTAAAAGACCTTTTAACAAGTCAGGAAATTGAAAATATCTTTGACAATACAGACTTTGTTCTAATGTTAAATCAAGCATCTGGGGATAGAGATATTCTTGCTAAGAAATTAAAAATATCGCCTTATCAGTTAAACTATATTACTAATTCAAATGCAGGTGAAGGACTCTTATTCTTCGGAAATACTATTGTTCCATTTATAGATAAATTCCCTAAAGACACCATGCTATATAAGCTAATGACAACAAAACCAGAAGAAGCTAAGTAGGTGTGATATGGATAAAAAATTAAAAAAAGATTTTCAAAAGAAAATTATACGAAATAGGGACGCTCCTGAAAAGAATATGGATAGTAAACTTGTTCATTCAGATGATTATACCAATAAGATTATTAAGAATAAGGATAGGTTCGGAGATAAAATTTCAGAAAAAGAATCTAAACTTATTCATGAGAATGTATTAGCTAAAGATCAAAAACAAGATAAACTAAAAGATTTTCAGAAGTCTAAAAACAAGGAAAGAATCAGAAAAGAAGTTTTAGAAAATAAGGATAAGACTGAAGAAACAAAAAAAGCTAATCTTGAAATAAAGACAGATGATGTCTTTAAACTTGATGAAGACTTAGATGTAGACTTCAAAAATGTAAATTTTGATAGTGAAAACAGTAGAAATATTAATTCTAACAAATTAACAACAGATGATATTTCAGCTAAGGCTCAACCAATAAGTAATAAGAAGGCATCAAGTAAAAGACAAGTCCTTAAAAATTACGAGGATAAACTTATCCATAGTAAGGATAAATTCCAAGACAAAATTAACGAGAGAGAGTCTAAGCGAATCCACACAAGTGAAGATAAACCTATCGAAGCAAAGAAAAGTAAGAGAATATATAGAAAAGATAAGCTTGTTAAAGATGAAGTAAGCAAGAACGACGGTAATACTAATATCGATAAAAAGCAAAAGCAAAAACTTTATCAAGAAAAGAAGTTTAGAGATAAGGAAAAAATTTCTAAAGAAATAGATAAAGAAAATAAGCCAAGCGAAGTTGATACAGATAAGACTTTTGACAATTCTGAGCTTAAAGACAATAATCTTGAATTTATAAAAGATGAAAAGGAAACAAGCCTTAAACCTTCAGAACAAAAGAAAGTTAATAAAAAGAAGACTTACTACAAAAGAAAAAATTATGAGAGTGATAAATTCACTCGCAAGAAAATCGATGACTTAAAAAATGAATCTAAGAAAGTTACAAGAAAAGATTCTAAGAAAGCACAAGATGTTAAAGACTTTATATCAGATAAAAAGATTGGAGAGCTTGAAAAGTCTAAAAGTAAGCTAAAGGATAATATCTTAAATAATAAAACTAAAGGAAGTCTATCCTCTGGGGT
>NZ_JAGYZD010000284.1 GCF_018371055.1 Finegoldia magna
TGTTTCTTGTAGTCCTCAAACTCATTCTTAAACCAGTCCTTCACCGAAAAATCGACAAACACAGGCCACAACAAAATATCAGAGTCAATCATAGAAATATAAGTATACAAATCCTCATCCCAGAAATCACCGCAAATCAACGTTGAAAAACTCACTCCATCCATCTTGTACAAATACAACTTGCTGCCTTCCCTGTAATCGCTGCAAGCAGAAGGCTCCTTCCAACCAGGACTCATTCTCCTGTAATTGTTCAAAATCTCCCCACGTTTAGTCACAGTCATTTGCGAAGAATAAAACGCACCATGATCATTCTCAATATATCCGAACGAAATCGCAACCTCATTCTCCCTCGCAATCCTGCGAATCTCCGCAATCTCATTCGAATTTTGCGTCACAGGAACACCGACATCATCCTTGTACACAAAACTCAAACACTCAAACCCTTGCAGAAAACTCTCCCCAAACACGCACATGTCAGCTCCATTTTCAGCTTCCTCTCTCGCATATTTCTCAATCTGCTTCATATTAAATACCTTATCATTCAAACGTTGCTCTACGGCACACAAACTAATCTTCATTACTCAAAAAACTCCTTTGCATAACTAAGCTCTCCACGAGTCTTGAAACCATCCTCGCATCTCGCCATGAAATAATCATCCTCAATATAAAAAGGACACAAAATCCCGTAGTCTCTCGCCCTCGTGAAACCAAATTTCGTGAACACATCAGGCTCACCCATCACGCAGACAAATTTCACACCACGACTCATAACATCATCGACAGCATTTCCCACAAGCAAATCCACATTATCGTCACTCAAATGCTCATCGTCAACGTAGAAAATCGACAGCAACAACCCATCGAACTTCCTAACACGACACCTCGTAAACATCACAATCCCACAAATCACATCTCCGTCTTCCAATACAAAAGTACAATCCTCACAGAAACTCTCCGATTTCACAATATCCTCAAACAATTTTGCATCGCTCTTCTCAGAAAAACTGTACCTCATATCAGAATCTCTCAACAAATCACAGCATCTGTCATAATCATCCGCATTATATAATCTATATCTCATAAATCCCTCTTTTTCATCATTCGTTACATCAATTATATCCTAATTCACACACATTTACCATTTCTATCATCACATCACCCACAAACCACACACTCATAAAATAACCATATTTAAGTAATAAAATTAAATCATTACGAAACAAGGAGGAATTAATGCAACAAACTAAAAAAAGATACACAATAGGCGAAGAAATCTTCAACTCCGTAACACATGGAGTGGGAGTTCTAATAGCAATAGCGTTCATGGTATTGTTAATCATAAAATCACAAGGCAACCCTCCACTCATAATTGCAAACATAATCTACGGAGTAAGCCTAATGCTGATGTTTTTATTCTCCACACTATATCACGCCATCACCAACACCAAAGCAAAAATAGTCCTCAGATATTTTGACCACTCTGCAATATTCATCTGCATAGCTGGAACATTCACGCCAATAATAGTTAGAGTGTTACAAGGCGCACAAAGAGTAGGATTTTTAGTAGCCATTTGGCTTATAGCACTAGTAGGAATAATCCTCAAAATCACAATATTCAAGAAAAATCTCCAAGAAAAATACAAAAAACAATCACTCATACTTTACGTAGTAATGGGATGGATGTCTGTATTACTTATGAAAAATGTCATCCAAATCTCTGGAATGCTTTCATTCATACTCATATTATCGGGAGGAATACTCTATTCCATCGGAGTCTACTTCTACGCTAAGAAAAGAAAATACTTCCATTCAATATGGCACATATTCATAATACTAGCATCAGTAGCTCAGTTTTTCGGAATATATTTCGGATAAATTTTTTCAGCTCAAATCATGACCACCCGTAAAACGGGTGGTTTGTTCATGGGCTATAAGCCCGAGTGATACCAACCAGCGTCTCAAGGCGCTGGTTTTCACTCTGTTCAA
>NZ_JAGYZD010000285.1 GCF_018371055.1 Finegoldia magna
CTTGGTGATTTTTTTGGTATAACCTAAGAACGCCTACCCGCATAGCGGGTAGTTTATTGTTTCGTTCGCAAGCGAACTCAACTGACTAAAGTCATCAACTAAAGCCGCCACAAAAGTGACGGCTATGAATTCTTGCTTTAATTAGTCTTCTAAATTTTCTATAAATTCAACTAGTTTTTTTAAGTTTTCTTCTTCGTTTTCACCATCTAATCTAACAGTGACTTCAGTATCTTGAGAAATACCTAAAGCCATAACGTTGAAAATAGATTTTGCGTTAGCTGTTTTACCATCTTTAATAAGTTCAACTTTACCATCAAAATTTTTAACAAATTGTACCAAAGATGCAGCTGGACGAGCATGCAAACCAGTTTCGTTTTTTACTATAACATTTTGTTCTACCATAATAATAATCCTCCTATGACTACTTTATTTATATCCTATTAATTGATTTTTTAAACAGGAAAATATTTTAATTGATATCTTTTACAGATTCTCTCTTCATTATTTGAGAACCTAATATTGCCTTTTCGTTGATAATTTTATTTTCTTTCAAAACCTTTACTAAAGTTCTCATAGATACAGCACCTATGTCATAATAAGGTTCTTGAACTGTAGTAAGAGTAGGTCTGTAAATACTTGTCATTGGTATATCGCCAAATCCAGATACGGAAATATCTTCTGGAACTTTCTTATTATTATCATAGCAATAATTTATAAATCCTATTGCTTGTGCATCTTCACTAAAACTTACGCAAGTTATGTCTTTCGAATCTTTCATTTCGAAAATCTTATCTCCTGCTTCGTAACCATCTTTAACTGAAACTCCTTCTGATGAAATTTCAATTTTTTCTATTTTCAAATCATCACAAGCTTGTCTGTATCCTTTAAGTTTTTCTTGACCTATTTCAGTATCTTGATTTTCTTTTACGAATAAAATTTTCTTGTGACCTAAATCATAAATATGATTAATCATATTTATCATGGCTTCTTTGTAGTCGATTTGTACTGTGTGCACGTCTTTTATATTCCAGAATTTATCCAATTGAATATAAGGAACAGTTTGATCTTTCAACTTGAATATAACCTCTGGTTCAATGTCTTCTGAAATCAAAATTATTCCTTCTACTTGCTTTGTAAACATGAAGTCTATAATCTTCTTTTCTTGTTCCAAATCTCCGTATGTAGAAGACAATAGTATATCGTATTTGTACATTCTTCCAATTTCTTCTGCACCTCTTACAATTTGTGCCATATATGGAATGCCGATATCTTTCACTACTACACCTATTAAATTGGACCTTTTCATTACTAAAGATCTTGCCAATTCGTTTGGTTTGAAGTCAAGTTTTTCAATTGCGTCTAAAACTTTTCTACGTGCTTCTGGACTTACAGGCTTGGAATCATTCATAACTCTAGATACTGTAGAAATTGAAACTCCAGCAAGTTTTGCTACGTCTTTAATTGTTGGTGATGACATTTAATCGCTCCTTACTAAAATATTTATTGGTTTATTATTAATCTCAACTTTCACTGGTAAATTTCCACCATATTCTCCATCCACATCTCCTGGAACTGTTTGATTAGATTCAATGGTTAAAGTATCAGTTTGAAAATATAATACATCTTCAGAGTAAATATGCTTTGAACTAAAAGCATCTATTAAAATCTGAGCAACTTCTTTAAGACGGGAATGCTTAATAATCAAAACGTCTAACTTTTGATCGTCAATTTTGGCTTGCGGGCAAATATTTTCAAATCCACCTACAGTATTTGAATTGGAAATAATCATAACAGGAGATTTTACTTCTAAATAATCATCCTTTGTTTTAATCTTCAATTCCATAGGTTGATTTAATGTGTTAGGAAGTTCTTTCAACCCTTCAACAATATACGCCAGCCTACCAAATATCGCTTTTTGAGCTTTATCGGTAACATAACTAACAGAAGCAATATTCCCAACTGCAAAAACATTGATAA
>NZ_JAGYZD010000286.1 GCF_018371055.1 Finegoldia magna
GCTTTCTCCCATTTCATAAAATACTGTATTTATCTTATGTGATTTTGCGAAATTAGTCAATTCTTTCATCTTATTTAAATCAGGTTCTGAATCTGAATTGATACCTTCGATAGGAACTTGATTGATTTCGTAATCTCTTGCCAAATATCCAAATGCTTCATGTGGCACGATAAAATATTTGTCCTTTTGCGGAGCTAATACTTCAGTGTATTTTTTGTCTAAATCTTCAAACTTTTTATCTAATTCTTTGTAATTTTTTTCATAGAAATCTTTGTTTTCTGAATCAAATTTTACGATAGCTTCATACACATTCTTCATTTGAATTCTAGCTTGTTTAGGACTCATCCAAATATGTGGGTCAAATTCGCCGTGGTGATGATGTTCATGGTCATGATCGTGTTCTTTTTCTTCGTGATCATGATCGTGACCTTTTTCTTCGTGGTCATGGTCGTGTTCGTGTTCTTCATGGTCGTGATCGTGGTCATGTTCTTCTTCAGCTTTTATCTTGTCAATATTTGTAGATGAATCAACAATTTCTGTGTTTTTCAAACTAGATTTAACATCTTCCAACCAACCTTCCAATCCAAGACCGTTAACAATTAACATCTTCGAATCAGATAAATTTTTAATATCTTGTGCTGTTGGTTCCCAATCATGAACCGTAGCTCCTTTTGGCATAACATTTACCACATCAATTTTATCCTTAGTGATTTCTTTCGCCATGTATTCAATCGGATAGAAACTAACATATAGTTTCTTTGAATCTGACTTTTCAGTAGATTTGTCATCAGTTTTTTCTTTTTGTTCTTGCATCTTTTGATTGTTGACATCATTGTTTTGTCTAGTACATCCAGATGCCACACCAATCATAAGAGCTAACAATAATATTCTATAAATTTTTTTCATAAATCCTCCATGTAATAATTTATTAATGCAAATTATTTGCATTATCATTTTAAAATGATCTTATTATTTTGTCAAGGATTTTATAAAATTTTTCAAAAAGAAAAAGAAGCAACGCATGTGAATTGCCTCTTTAACCAAAACTATTTAATTAGTCTCTTTTCTTTCTTGATACAGAAATTCCAAATCCACTAACTATAGTTAATGCACCTGCAGCTAATTTCAATAATTCGTAATCAGCACCTGCTTTTGGTAATTTCTTACTTTGTTTTTCTGAAGTTTCTTTTGAACCATCTTTTGGAGTTTCTTTTGAATCTTCCTTTGGAGTTTTTTTGACATCAGGAGTTTGTGGTGTTACTTCTTCTGCTGGTGTCAATGGAGTCCATGGTGTTTCTGTCTTTTCGTAAACATAAGTTATTTCTTGTGTCTTACCTGGTACGAAATTACCTGTTGTTTCTTTTCCATCCTTATCATATTTTGGATTCTCTTTTGGATCTTGTGTTTTTACAAATTTGAAACCGTCTTTTTCCTTCTTACCAGTTGTGTAAGTCTTATCTTTTGTTCCACTATTAACTTCACCATTTACTACTTCACGTTTGATTACTTTTCCATCTTTATCTTTTGTGATGTAGATGTGGTGTTCTTGGAACTTACCAGTTTCTTCTGTTGGTGTTGGTGGTGTACTTGGTGTTTCTGTCTTTTCGTAAACATAAGTTATTTCTTGTGTCTTACCTGGTACGAAATTACCTGTTGTTTCTTTTCCATCCTTTTCATATTTTGGATTTTCTTTTGGATCTTGTGTTTTCACAAATTTGAAACCATCTTTTTCTTTCTTACCAGTTGTGTAAGTCTTATCTTTTGTACCGCTATCAACTTTGTCATTTACTACTTCACGTTTGATTATTTTTCCATCTTTATCTTTTGTGATGTAGATGTGGTGTTCTTGGAACTTACCAGTTTCTTCTGTTGGCTCTTCTTTTGTTCTTTGATAAATATATGTTACTTCTTGTTTTGTGTTTGCTATATAAGCTGCTTCTTTTTCGCTTCCGTCTTCGTTGAATTTTCCACCG
>NZ_JAGYZD010000287.1 GCF_018371055.1 Finegoldia magna
TATCTAAAATGGAAAAATTGCATAAAACTGAACTAGAAGAAATATTTTTGAATGTAGGATTTAACGAAGTTTGGTAGGTGTAATATGTTAAATATAAATATTGATGGTATTGATGTTCAAGTTGAAGAAAATACCACTGTATTAGAAGCGGCGCATAAAATAGGGATTGATATTCCGACATTGTGCCACGATAAATACCTGAGCGAATTTGGCGGTTGTAGAATGTGCTTAGTTGAGATAGAAGGATCCAGAAAACTTCAAACGTCATGTTCTACTATGGTCAAAGACGGAATGGTTGTTAAGACGGAAACTGATAGATTAATTAAAACTAGACAAAATATACTTAAACTTTTGATGATGAATCACCCTAAGGATTGCTTGACATGTTCAAAAGTTGGAAATTGTAGATTACAAGATTTGTGCTACAGATATGGCGTTAAAAACCCAGAAGTTTTAGGTAAATACGGTAACTATGACATAGAAGTTCAAAATCATGAAGTTGATGATAGCAATCCATTGATTTTTAGAGATCAAAACAAATGTATATTGTGCGGGAAATGCGTAAGAGTATGTGAAGAAGTTCAATGTACACATACTGTAGATTTTAAAAACAGGGGATTTGATTCATATATTTCTACAGCTTTTGACCTTCCTTTGTCAAAGGAAAACTGTCGTATGTGTGGACAATGTATAAGCGTGTGTCCAACTGGAGCATTGATTAATAAACAATTAAAAGACACTAGACCTTGGGAAGTAGAAAAAGTAAAGACAACTTGTCCATTCTGTGGTACAGGATGTCAATTTAACTTGATTGTAAAAAATGGAAAAGTTCAAGGTGTTGAACCATGTGATGGTTATGTAAACCAAAACTCACTTTGTATAAAAGGGCGTTTCCATACAGATATGATTCACTCAGATGAAAGATTGACAACTCCATTAATTAGAAAAAATGGAGAATTAGTTGAATGTAGCTGGGATGAAGCTATTGGTTATGTTGGAAAGAAATTAAGAGATATTAAAATGGAATTTGGTCCAGATTCTATTGCTGGTTTAAGTTCTGCTAGATGTACAAACGAAGATAACTTTGTATTCCAAAAAATGATGAGAGCAGCGATTGGAACAAACAACGTCGATCACTGCGCCAGAACCTGACACGCTCCAACAGTTGCAGGTCTTGCAGCTACATTAGGAAGTGGAGCTATGACAAACTCTATAGAAGAAATTCTGGGTGCAGAATTGTTGTTTGTTATAGGTTCTAATGCTACTGAAGCACATCCTATTATTGGTAATAAGATGAAACAAGCAGTTAAAAAAGGAACTAAACTTATAGTTGTAGATCCAAGAAAAACTGGCTTAGCGGAAGAAGCGGATATTTGGTTGAGATTAAATCCAGGTACGGATGTATTCTTGTTAAATGCTATGATGAAAGTTATCATAGAAGAAGGATTAGAAGCCAAAGATTATATTGAATCTCGTGTTGAAAACTTTGAAGGCTTGAAGAAAACTGTAATGAAGTACGATTTGGATGAAGCTGAAAAGGTAACTGGAGTAGATAAGGATTTAATCAGAGAAGCTGCTTTGCTATACGCTAAGACAGAAAAAGCAGGTATATTCTACACATTGGGAATTACAGAACATACTCATGGTACAGAAAACGTAATGAGCTTGGCAAATTTAGGAATGTTAACTGGCCATGTAGGTATTGAATCTGGCGGTATTAACCCTATTAGAGGTCAAAACAATGTACAAGGAGCTTGTGATTTAGGAGCTTTACCTAACACATATCCTGCTTATGCAAAAGTTACAGATCCAAAAGCTCGTGAATTTTTCGAAAGCGTATGGAAAACTCCATTGAGTCCAAATCTTGGATATCAAATTCCTGAAATGTTTAATCAAGCCGTTAAGGGCAATTTGAAGGCGATGTATATAATGGGAGAAGATCCTGTTCTATCAGATCCAGATGCAAA
>NZ_JAGYZD010000024.1 GCF_018371055.1 Finegoldia magna
TTTACTTTATTTAATTTATTAAGGTTCTATAGTTTGTTGTCTTAATGACAACTTTCTTCGCACTTTCGTAACGACTTTGTTAGTATATCATACTAACTTTTCTTTGTCAACACTTTTTTTTGAAATGTTTTTCAATCAAAATGTGTTTTCTTGAAATGTTACTTTAGTGAACTATTATAGTTTACTATCATCATTTCATTTTGTCAAGTGTTTTGTAAAACTTTTTTTATTTCCGTTTTACATGCATTACTTTCTTTTGAGTAATTTAAAAAGCACTTAACTCAAAGTGCTTTTATATAATATCAATATAAAAGCTAATTGTCAAGTGCTTTATAAGTTTACTTTATATTATTTTAAGAATGCGTGGTATGCTTTGCTTGTCATGTAGCAGTCAGCTTTTGATAATAATTCTACTGGCGCATGCATTGATAGCATTGCTGTTCCGATATCTACAACTTCTGCTCCTTGATTTGCAAGTATGAAGGCTATTGTTCCTCCACCACCTTGGTCTATTTTACCAAGTTCAGTTGTTTGCCACATTACTTTTTCTTCTTTGAATAGTTGTCTTAATTCGTTTAAGAATTCTGGGTTTGCATCATTTGAACTGAATTTTCCACCGTGTCCTGTGAATTTTGCTAATGAAATTCCACATCCGCTTAATGCTGTGTTAGAATCTTCTGTTGCATCAGCATACAATGGATCGATAGCTGCAGTAACGTCTGCTGATAATACTTTTGAATTAGCCATGATTCTTCTCATTGTTAAATCACTGTAATTTTCATCTTGATTATTAGCTATTTCTGCAATCATATTTCCCATGTATGGTGCGTTCATTGATGTATTACCAACTGAACCTATTTCTTCTTTATCTACGAATAAAGCTACTGCTGTTCTCTTAGGATTTGCAACTTTAAGAATTGCTTCTAATGTTGCATAAGCACAAACTCTGTCGTCGTGACCGTGAGATGCAATCATTGCTCCGTCAAATCCAACGTCTCTTGCTTTAGTAGCTGGTACAATTTCTAATTCTGCTACTTGGAAATCAGATTCTGTTATTCCATATTTTTCGTTCAAATATTTTAATATGCATTTTTTGATTGGGTTTTCTTTTTCATCTTTGAAATTATAGCTATCATGACCAGCTATTATGGCTAATTTTTCACCTTCTATTGCTGCTCCCAATGTTTTTGAGTTCAAATCTTTAGACAAGTGAGCTAATAATTCAGTGATGTAGAATACTGGTTCGTCTTCTTTTTCACCGATTTTGATTTCAACTTTTTTGCCTTCATTTGTGAAGATTACTCCGTGCATTGCCAATGGGATTGTAGTCCATTGATGTTTTTTGATTCCACCATAGTAATGTGTCTTCATCATTAAGATGTTTTTATCTTCCGAAAACGGTACGGCCCTAACATCTAATCTTGGACAATCTAAGTGTGAACCAACTATGTTAAGTCCTTCGTTTATATCATCACCAATAACAACTAACACGCATGATTTGTCCTTATTGTTAATATAAATTTTGTCGCCTTTTTTGATTTGTCCTTTTAAAGCTTCATTCAATTCAACAAATCCATGTTCTTTTGCTTGATTAACTATAAATTCTGTAGCTTCTCTTTCAGTTTTGCAACTATCTAAGAAGTTTTTGTATCTTTCACCATAAGCGTAGATTTCTTCGTGTTCTTTTTCATCTACAACATCCCAGATACTTTTCTTTTCGTAATTCAATTCCATAAAATCACTCCATTTCTGTAACTTTTTCTATAGGTTCTCCTATAATTTTAGATCCATTGATTTTAAAATCAGATGGATTTTTTGTGACAAAATATTTTGTATCACATTTATTTTGATAGCTCCCACAAATCTCGTATACATCTTCACTTAGAGAATCTGCAGGATCTACAAATTTAATATTTTCTCCTGTATATTGTTTAAGGTATTCAATTAGAACGGGATAATGTGTGCATCCCAAAATTATCGTGTCTGCTCCAAAATCTACGATAGGTTTCAGATATTCTTCTACCTTTTCTACAATCTTATCCTTATCTTTGCAGTCTTCTTCTACAAAACTTACAAAATCAAAACATGCAGACTGACAAACTTCAACGCCTTGTTGTTCTAATAATTTTTTATATAAACCATTGTCCACCGTGGCTTTTGTCGCTATTACTCCAACTTTTTTATTAAAAGTAGTTTTAACGGCTGACTTCACACCGTATTCAACAACTCCAATTATATCAAAGTTTGCAATTGATTTCATATAGTCCAACGCAATTGATGTCAACGTATTACAAGCAACTACAAGTAAATCTATCTGTTGCTCATTGAAAAACCTCACAATATTTTCAGAAATCTCAAGCATTTGGTCTCTGGTTTTAGAACCATAAGGAACATTTGCACTGTCAGCAAAATAAATATACTCCTTGTCGGGCATTAGCTTCTTAACTTTTTTGAATACTGTAAGCCCACCCAAACCAGAATCCACGAATCCTATTTTGTTATAAGGTTTTTGTTTTAAATACATACTTATATTTGTCCTTTAATTTATTGTAGCAATTTTCATAGTCTTGTGTGTTTTTGAAAATACCAAAAACAGTCGGTCCCGAACCACTCATCAAAGACAAGTCCGCTCCCAAATCATTCAACTGGTCTTTTATAACAGAGATTTCTTCAACTAGCTTTTCTGATACACTTTCCATCGTGTTGAATGCTACCTTAAAAAAAGTTTCATAATCACGACTATCAATAGCAACGGAAACTTTACCCAATCCACCATTTGACTCTTTCAAATTATCATACACATCTTTTGAAGATATGCTCATTCCATTATTTACAATTATTATGTTTTTATTAGAAAAATCAGACAATCTGACAAACTCGTTTCCTATCCCTGTTGCTCTGACACATTTTTTGTTCGTAAAATAAAAAGTGTCCGCTCCTGTCAATCTACAGATTTCTTTGATTTCTTGATCAGAAAGATTAAGTGACAAATCATCATTCACATACATCAAAAACTCACATGCATTTGAACTTCCTCCAGCAAGTCCTGCTGATATGGGGATTTGTTTGTCTACAAATACATCATAACCACAGTTAATGTCCCTGAACTTTTTTAAATTCTCAAATATTTTAAATATCAAATTAGTTTTATCAGTTGGAAAATCCGGATTATTAGAGCTTAAATTCAATTCGTAAGTACTGTTACGATTTATATCCATAATATCGTAAAGACCAATCAGATTCATAATCGTATCGATATTATGATATCCATCTTCCCTTAAACCAAGAACATCTAATGAAAGATTTATCTTGGCATAACTATTAATCTTCATCAAACACTCTTAAATCTTCTAATTTTTCAAAAAATACTATCTTTTCTCCATCAGTTATCATAGGAACACCAACCTTGTTGTCTTTGACAATTGATTCAAATTCTTTTCTATTATCTCTATAAGTAAAAAATTCTTTGAGATTTTTCATAGAATCTGTAATATTGATTTCTTCATAATCAATATCGGCACTTTTTAAAATTTCGATTGCATCTACGCAATCTGGGCATTTTTCTGACATATATAATTTTAACTTCATAATACACCTCTATTAATAAATTATACTATTGTTTAAATGTTAAATCAAACTAAAAAAACGACCTTTCGGTCGTTTTTTAACATAATTCTAACTTTACTGTTGATGTAAGTATATCTGAGTAAGTATATGATATTGTTCTTTCTGAATCATATTCGTTAGTTATTTTTATTGTAAATAAACTTGGGAACACTTGGCTGATAGTTCCTTTGTTAGTTACAATTTTATTTCGTCCTTTATCTGCCTCGACAATAACATCTTTTCCAATATTACTTCGCACCTGACTTCTAATCATGTTCAAATCGTTAATTTCCTTCACGTTATTCCTCCTAACAGATCGTCGTTAGTAGTATTATATCACTCTATCACTCTAAAGTCAAATTAAATAAAATATTTTACAGTAATATTAAAAATATGTCAATAGTTTTTGTTAATTTTTTCTAGTTAGATTCCCAAAGCAATATGTGCCATTTCAAAATAAATCAACAAACTCAACGCGTCGACAATTGTAGTAATCAATGGTCCCGCCATGATCGCTGGATCTAATTTTAATTTTTTAGCAATAATCGGCAACATTCCACCGATTAATTTCGCAGTCACGATTGTAAATATCAAAGTCAAAGATACAACCAATCCGATAGGAACTGAAACTTTATCTACAACCATAGTTTTTATGAAACAAACGACACTCATAACAACTGAAACTATAAGCGCTACTCTAAATTCTTTAAAAAATACTTTTAGCCAATCTTTTGTGCTGATTTCTCCAGTAGCAAGTCCACGTATAATAAGTGTTGATGATTGCGATCCAGAGTTTCCGCCCGTATCCATTATCATCGGGATAAATGCTGTAAGTATTATCGCTTGTCCCAATAATGATTCATAGTGAGTCATTATTGAACCTGTAAATGTAGCTGAAATCATCAGTATCAAAAGCCAAGCAATACGCTTTTTCGCCAAATTGAACACGCTTTGATCCAAATAGTCGTCTTCGTCTGGACTCATACCTGCCATGATTTGGAAGTCTTCTGTGGCCTCTTGTTCCATGACTTCCATGATATCGTCAACTGTTATAATACCAGTAAGTCTTTTTTCGTTATCTACTACAGGAAGTACAACGAATCCGTATTTTTTGAATACATCAGCTACTGTTTCTTGGTCATCATCAGTGTGAACATAAATAACATCTTCGTCCATCAAATCTTCTATCAACGTTTCTGGTTCATTAGTTACGATTGTTCTCAAAGAAACAAAACCAAGAAGTGTTTTCTTTTCGTTTGTTACAAAACATGTATAGACGGTCTGCTTGTCCACCCCTGTTTTCTTAATGACTTCAAGAGCTTTCCTTACAGTATAATAAGACCTCAATTCAATATATTCTATTGTCATCAAAGATCCCGCTGAATCTTCTGGATAATTTAAGAATTGATTAATCAAATTTCTTTCGCTTTTGTCGGTATGTCTTAGAACTTTTTTCACAATTCCCGCTGGCATTTCTTCGATTAAATCAATCATATCGTCAAAATATAGTTCGTCTACTATGAATTTAACTTCTTTATCACTGAACGCTTCCAAAAGCCTTGTTCGATGATCCTTTTCCATATGAGAAAACACATCGATACAATCATCTTTGTTCAATAACCTGAACACAAGCATTGCACTTTTTAAATCCAATGATTCAATATAATCTGTAATATCTACCGGGTTGTATTTTTGAATTTGATTTTTTAATTTTAAATAGTCTTTGTCTTCTAGATATTTGTTTAGTAAATCCATATCTATTTCATGACGTTCAAATTTTTCATCCATCATATTCCTCACCACCTATATTTCTATTTCATATTAAATTATAACATAGATACGAAATATTTTTACTTGAATCAACTTAAAGCTTATATTATAATAAGAATATAAATGATGAAAGGGTGATTTTATGGAAATTACTAAAGATATGTTAATTGGGGATATTATTAGAAACAATCCAGATTCTGTAGAAGTTTTATTCAGAAACGGATTATCTTGTATAGGTTGTCCAGCCAGCCAAATGGAAAGCTTAGAAGAAGCTTGTATGGTTCACGGACTAGATGTAAACTATCTATTAGAACAATTAAACCAAAACTAATATTTTACCCGCTAATTAAAGCGGGTTTTTACATAAAAAAACTACCTGTCGATTGACAAGTAGTTTTTGTTTTTATAATCCTAAAGCTTCTTTTAATTTAGCTTGATCAAATCCAACTATTTCTTCGTCACCTATGATCGTAACAGGTACACCCATGTGACCTTTTTTCATAAGTTCTTTTCTAGCTTCTTGATCTTGTGATATATTTTTTTCTGTATATTTTATGTTGTTTTCGTCCATATAATCTTTTGCAGCGTGGCAATATTGACATCCATCACTTGTATAAATTACTACGTCTTTCATAAAAATACCTCCTTAAAAGTCTGTATTTTATATATACCCTTATTTGAAAATCCTAATCAATATTGTTCAACTTCTTTACGATATTTTTGTAATCTTCCAATGACAAATTCTCAGCTCTCAAATTCTCCTTCAACCCTAGCTCTTGAAGAATTGCCTTTAATTTGTCCTTGTCAACATTCACAAACCCACTTGTAAAACTGTTTACTATGGTTTTTCTCCTTTTGCTAAAACCCGATCTGATTAATTGACGAAGAAGTTCTTGGTCGATGTCTTCATCTAATTTTTTAAGCTTCATATTTACAACGGCACTGTCTACTTTTGGTTGTGGCATGAAAACTGTTTTAGGAGCATTCAGTATTATTTTCGCATCGCTATTTTGTTTTACAAACAAACTCAATGATGCGTAATCCTTGCTTCCCACATCAGCGACCATTCTGTTAGCCACTTCTTTTTGAATCATAACAGTGATTGATTCAATAATATCTCTGTAATTAAACAAATGCTCAATAATCGGAGTTGTAATGTAGTAAGGAAGATTCGCAACCACTTTAAACTTTTTAGCTCCATGATTAAGTTCATTCAAATCTACCTTCAACACATCTTCGTTTATTATTTGAAAATTATCTCTATCTCCAACAGTGTATTTCAAAACATCCATAAGCCTTGAATCTATTTCAATCGAATACAAAAACTTGCATTTGTCGACAAGTCTTTCAGTTAATGTTCCAAAACCAGGTCCAATCTCAATAACGTAATCATCTTCTGTTATATCAGAAAAGTCGATAATATTTTCAATCAAATTACCATCGATTAGAAAATTTTGCCCCAAAGCCTTTGAGAACTTAAATCCAAATTTGTCCAATATTTCTTTGATGTAGGAAGGTTGGTGTAGTCTATAACTCATCTATTAATAGCCTCCTCTAATTTTTCTCTTGAAATATTGTAATTATTTAGCATTCTAAGAAAAGATTTCGCATTGCCGTAACCAATATTTAAAATTTTACCAACTTTTATTCTAAGAGCTTTGGATCCTTCACCTACTAATCCATAGTAAATCATATCATCCATCGTGTATTCATTCTTGGAATCAATCATTGACGGATGAGCGTTTTCTATGGCGATTTTAATATCTTCTTCCTTTGCATTTTCAATTCCAATGTCCTCATCTTTGATACACAAATCTTGTGCTATAAATGCATTTTTTGCGTTTGGAATAAAATCATTAATTCTTTTTCTGATTTTATTTCCAGCATAGTCTGGATCCGTTAGAATTATTATCCCTCTATCTTGGTCAATTTTTTTGAGTCTTTTGAGTAATTTATCGCTAAAATAAATCCCACCTGTGCATATTACTTCACAATCTAATGCTCTTTTGACTCTTTGCTCATCGTCTCTTCCTTCGACAACTATTATTTCTTTTATCATAATTTACCATCCAAAAATATCATCGGCATTATTGCAAATGATTTGTGCAGCTTCTTTTTCCGACATTTTTTTCAACAAACTAACTTCTTGTAACACCAAATTCACATATTTTGGTTCGTTTCTTTTCCCGCGATATGGATGAGGCGTCAAATAAGGAGAATCTGTTTCTACTAAAATTTTATCGATTGGTAGTTTTTCACAAGTTTCCTTGACATTTCTTGCATTCTTAAATGTCACAACTCCACTAAATGAAATATAATATCCCAAATCAATAAATTTCATTGCCATTTCATAGCTTCCAGAATAAGAGTGCATTATTCCTCTTACATTAGGAATTTTTTTCAAGATATCGTATGTGTCTTGGATCGCATCTCTTGTGTGAATTATAACAGGCAAATTTTTTCTCTCAGCGATTTGCATTTGTTTTTCAAATAGATATTTTTGCTTGTCCTTGTCGTGTTCATAATGATAGTCCAGTCCGATTTCTCCGATTGCTTTGCATTTTGGATTATCAGCTAACTCTTCTATCCTAGAAATATCCTCATCTGTGAATCTACTATCTTCTTCTGGATGAATTCCCACAGCATTGTATAAGAAATCATACTTTTCAGATAATTCAATTGCTTTAATGGAGTTTTCAACATTGTCACTTGGAAGCATAGCTTTTACAACAGAATTGGATTTAAGATTTTCGATAATTTTATCCCTATCAAAATCAAATTTCTCATCTGTCAAGTGACAATGTGTATCGTATATTACATATTCTCCCATTAAGATACAGTCGCTCCATCTTCAAATTCTGAGTCAAGTAGACTTGCCATAGTCAAGTTATCGCCCTTACTTGCTGCAAGAAGCATACCTTGAGATTCTACTCCTCTCAATTTAACAGGCTTCAAATTATACACAACAATAACCTTCTTACCTATCAAATCATCTGGTTCGTACCAGTTTTTGATACCAGAAACTATTTGTCTTGTTTCTTCTCCGATTTTAACCTTGAAAACCAACAGTTTATCGGCATCCGGATGTTGAGTTGCTTCTACAATTTGTCCAACTCTCAAATCAAGTTTGTCAAAATCATCTATAGTTATTTCTTCTTTATTCTTAGTTTTCTTTGATTTTTTCTTAGATTCTTTAGGAGCTTCTTCGTTATTGTCTCTTAATTCAGAAACTTTCTTACCAGTTCTTTCTTCGATTAATTTGTCGTTAACTTCATTCAATCTTTCAGTTTCTTTCTTGATGTCCAATCTATTGAACAAGTTTTCTCCTCTTTGAACATTAGTGCCAGCGATAGTTTTACCGAACACTTTTCCATCTTCCCATTTGATTTCAGGAAGACCGATTTGTTCTTTGATTTTGTTGCTAGTTTCTGTGATAAAAGGAGAAGTTAATATACAAATAACTCTTATTGCATCCATCAAATTATACAAAACAGTTTTCAATCTTTCTGGATCTTCTTTAATCAAAATCCAAGGAGTAGTTTCATCAATATATTTGTTGGCTCTTCTAACAACTTTCCAAATTTCTTCAAGTGCATTTGAAAAATCAAGTTCTTCTAATAACTCTTCAACTTTTTCTTGGCATCCTACAACTACAGATATCAAACTCTTGTCGATATCGTTGTTATCATTTGGTTGTGGAATAACACCGTCAAAATATTTTTCAACCATTGACACTGATCTGCTCACAAGATTTCCCAAATCATTTACCAAATCCGAGTTAAATCTGTTCATAAATCTTTCTGTAGTAAAGTTACCATCATTACCAAAAGTAAAATCTCTTAAAATGTAGTATTTCAAAGCATCTACACCGTACAAATCAATAATTGGTTCTGGATAATAAACATTTCCCTTTGATTTACTCATCTTATCTTCATTGAACAAAATCCATCCATGAGCGAAAACTCTCTTTGGTAATGGCAAATCCAACGCCATCAACAATGCTGGCCAAATAATTGTATGGAATCTTACAATTTCTTTTCCAACCAAGTGAATATCGCATGGCCAGAATTTATTGAATAATTCTTCGTCTTGTCCATATCCAATTCCAGTCAAGTAACAGCTAAGCGCATCAATCCACACGTAGATTATATGCTTATCATCAAAAGGAACCTTAACTCCCCAGTCAAAACTTGTACGAGATACTGATAAATCTTCCAATTCACCACTTAAAAAGTTATTAACCATTTCGTTCTTACGAGATTCTGGCTTTAAGAAATCTGGATTATCTTTGTACAATTGTAAAATTCTATCTTTATATTTTGATAATCTGAAAAAGTACGATTCTTCTTCGTGATAGTGAACATCACGTCCACAATCTGGACATTTTCCATCCTTTAGTTGTGATTCTGTCCAGAAAGCTTCACAATCGACACAATAATGTCCCTTATAAGTAGATTTGTATATATCTCCCTTATCGTATAATTTTTGGAAAATTTCTTGAACATTTTTTTCGTGAGCCTTGTCTGTACTTCTTACAAAACTATCTATATCTATGTCAAGTTTCTTCCACAAATCCTTAGCGCTTTGTACAATTGGATCAATATAATTTAATGGATTATCACCCATGTTCTTTTCTTTTGCTTTTTCGTATAATTTTTGGCCGTGTTCATCAGTACCTGTAGTCAAAAACACATCATAGCCTTGGATTTTTTTGAACTTTTTCAAAGTATCCGCAATAATTGTCGTATAGGTATGACCTAAATGTAAGTTACTACTTGGATAATAAATCGGTGTAGTGATGTAGTATGATTTCTTTTCTTCTGACATAATTTCCCTCCTAAATAAACTACAATAAAATAAAAAATCCCTTATATGACATACATCATATAAGGGCGAAAATCCGCGTTACCACCTTAATTTTAGAATATAAAATATTCTCTCATTGTTTGGCACATTAATGCCTAGCATTTGATAACGGATGCTCCCGGAAAAATTTAAAAGCATAAGCTATTCAACTTTTCAAACTCAAAGACCATATTCTGTAACAATCTAATATCTTATTCCACCATACTAAGACTCTCTTTAAAAAAATTATTACATACTCATCTCATCGTAGTCATTTTATCAATATATTTAAATAATATCATAATCAAATGATTTGTCAAGCAATTAAAAAAGAGAGGCTATTGTGCATAACCTCTCCATAAATTTATCGACTATTTTAATTCGATAGTAGCTCCAACTTCTTCAAGTTTAGCTTTTAATTCTTCAGCTTCTTCTTTAGAAGCGCCTTCTTTGATTGCTTTAGGAGCTTCGTCTACGATAGCTTTAGCATCTTTTAATCCTAAACCAGTTAAGTCTTTAACTGCTTTGATAACTTTCATTTTAGCGTCACCAGCTGATGCTAAGATTACATCAAATTCTGATTTTTCTTCTGCTGCTGCTCCACCTGCTGCTGGTGCTGCACCTGCTACAGCTACAGGAGCTGCTGCTGATACTCCAAATTTTTCTTCTGCTTTTTCTACTAATTCATTTAATTCAAGAACAGTTAAGCCTTCAACTGCTTCTAAGATTTCATCTATTGACATTTTTTACCTCCAAATTTTATTTTAATTAATTATTCTTCTACTGTTTCAGTAGTTTCGTTTGATTCAGCTTCTTCTGAACCTTCAGCTTTTGATTTAGCAATAGCATCTGCTAAATATACAAATTTTGATACTGGAGCTTTGAAGCTTCCAAGCATTTTTGTAAGAAGAACTTCTCTTGAAGGGATAGATGCGATTTTCTTTACACCTTCAACATCTAAGAATTTGTCTCCTAAATAACCTGCTTTAATTTCTAAATTTTCGTGATCTGCTGCGAATTCTTTAGCTATTCTAGCTGCAGCGATTGGATCATCCATACTGAATGCAACCGCGTTAGGACCAGATAAGTAATCTAAGAATCCATCAAATCCCAATTCTTTAAAAGCAAAATTCATCATTGTGTTTTTGTATACTTTGAATAATACATTTTCATTTCTGAATTTTTCTCTTAATTCTGTTGCTTCACTAACATCTAATCCTCTATAATCAACGATAACCATTGATTTAGCATCATTAATGTGTCCTTTAATTTCTTCGACAACAGCTTTCTTTTGATTTAAAACGTGTTCTTTCATTATTTCACCTCCATGAAAAAGGCTACACTAAAAAAGTCTTTCCATCCAAAGACAGAAAGACTGATAAACTCATATCTTATGCTCCTCTGTAGGATGATTAAACTTTAATAGTCCCTACTGTCTTCGGTAGCCCAAATTAATTACTTGATTATTATATCATATTCAATGAATATGTCAACACTTTTTTTATTATTTTTCTTCAATAATACAAATGTTTTTGTCTTCTAATTTCTTTTTCTTATATCTGTACAATAATTCATAGATTGTAGCAAATATTGGAACGAAAATAAGCATACCAACAATACCACTTACTGCCGCCCCTATGATAACTGCAACTAAAACCCAAATAGATGGAAGTCCTACAGAAGAACCAACAATTCTAGGATAAGTTACATTACCATCAAATTGTTGAAGAACAATTATGAAAATCACAAACATAATCGCTTTTGAAAAAGATTCGATTAAAATAATCAAAGCTCCTAGAGCAGCTCCTAGTATCGCTCCAACCAGTGGAATCAACGCTCCAAAACCAATTAATACACTAACTGTTGCAGCGTTTGGAATCTTCAACAAATACATTCCTATGAAACACATAAACCCAAGCATAAATGCTTCGATAAATTGGCCTTTGAAGAACGAGTAAAATTTTTCGTAAGCGACTTTGAAGAAAACAATAATTCTTTTTGCAGTTTTCCCGCTGAAGAAAACATAAGTTAATTCTGTGAATTGTCTTCTCAACGTTTCTTTTGAGAATAATAAATAAATTGCAAAAGTAAACGAGACTACAAAACTAAGTACAACAGAAAATACTGTGCTAATTCCAAAAAATACATTGTTCAATATATCCAATCCATTTTTAGTTAAATAAGGCTTCAATTTTACAAACAAATCGTGAGTGCTTGTTATAGCGTATGTGTCGTAAATTTTATCTAATTGTTTTGCTATTTCTGGATATTTTCTTAGCTTTTCAACCAACACCGGAATACCTTGTATTAGTGATTTAATAGCCTCTAAAAAATTAGGAATTATAAGTGTCACTACAAATGTTAATATCGCACTAACTATTACTAAGCTTATTAGCAGAGATATTGCCCTTTTTAGACCCGGCTTCGAAGTCCATTTTTTTAAAAGTTTATTCTCAATAAAATTCATCGGCATATTCAATACAAAAGCTAATGCAGCACCAATAATAAATGGAGATATAATCGCCATAAAAGTGCCCAATGCATTTCCTATTGATTTTCCATTGAACAAAAGATATGCCAAAATAACCGGAACGATTAATATAGTAATTCCTATTTGGATTTTTCTTTTGTCATCTTTTAATAATTTCATTTTTTCCTCCGAATTTAAGAAAAGCCACTTTTACGGTGGCTAAAAATTTCTTATATATTATTCTTTTGCAAATTGTAATGGATTAACCTTGATTCCAGGGCCCATTGTTGAAGCAATTGTTAAAGATCTAATATATTTACCTTTTGATGAAGCTGGTTTTGCTTTC
>NZ_JAGYZD010000025.1 GCF_018371055.1 Finegoldia magna
GAAATATCCAAAGGCTAATGAGAGAATTATCGTGGATACTTTGGACAAGATTGAGTCTGTAAGAGGATATTTTAAAGTTAATGCGAATTTTGAGCTTTCTATGGAAGAGCTTTTATTGTATATAATGGAGGAAAACTATGCTTGATGTAACTGGTGTTAGTTTTAGACAAGCTGGTAAAGTGTATTACTTCGACTCCAATAATCTTCAATATAAACTAGGAGATCACGTAATTGTAGAGACTGCTCGTGGTATTGAGTATGGAGTTGTTGTAAAAGAAAATTTTGAAATTAATGAAAAAGAATTATCGTCTGATCTTAAACCAATCATAAGATTGGCTGATAGTGCAGATGATTATATTTATATGGAAAATAAAAAGAAAGCTAAGGAATCTATCGAAGTCTGCAAAGAAAAAGTAAAAGAATTCGGTTTGGATATGAAATTAGTGGACTGTGAATATACATTTGATAACAATAAGGTTATTTTTTATTTTACTTCAGATGAAAGAGTTGATTTCAGGGAATTAGTAAAAGAATTAGCGAGAATTTTCAGAATCAGAATAGAATTGAGACAAATTGGAGTGAGGGATCAAGCGAAGATTGCAGGAGGAATTGGTCCTTGTGGTCAAAGATGCTGCTGCAACAGATATATGAGAAATTTCAATCCAGTTAGTATCAAAATGGCGAAAGACCAATCGCTATCGCTTAATCCTTCAAAAATCAGTGGGCTTTGTGGAAGACTTATGTGTTGCTTGAATTATGAGCAAGAAGGTTATGAGTGCAAATTAAAGAAAATGCCGCACGTTGGTCAAAAAGTTACTACTGAGATGGGAGAAGGAGTTGTGACTGAAACTAATACTCTTTTGGAATCTGTGAAAGTAAAAGTGATGACAGAGGATGAAACAGAAGAATTAATCCAAGTAAATGTAGACGAATTAATCGATTTTAATAAGTGCGGTGGATGTAATCATAAATGTCATTAAACACTTGCATTTATTCTAATAGTGTGTAATAATGATTGTAGAGCATAAATACATAATACGCTCTAAAATTACAAGGGGGTAAAGCAATATGGCTTATAAAATTTCTGACGATTGTATCGCTTGCGGACAATGTAAACCTGAATGTCCAGTAGATTGTATTTCTGAAGGGGACATTTATACAATTGATCAAGACGCATGTATCGATTGTGGTTCTTGTGCTGACGTATGTCCAGTAGATGCTCCACATCAAGACTGCTAATTTTAGGGGAGAATTAGACTACTCATTTTTGAGTGGTCTATTTTTTTAATATGAAAAGAGAACATTTTATACCAAAAACCGATTTAAAAATAATTGCTGATGATGAGAAATTTTCTTTTACGATTGACTCTATCCTCCTTACAGATTTTGCAAAAATGAAAAAAGGAACCAATCTTATAGATATTGGTTGTGGGACAGGGATATTGATGTTGAGATGTATGGCTTTGTATAATTTGTCAAAATGCATCGCAATTGAAATTCAAAAAGATGTTGCAGATATGTTGGCTGAAACCATTGAGATTAATAATCTGGAAAATGTCGATATTATCAATGATGATTTTAAAAATGTCTACATCAAAAACGATTCAATCGATAACATAATAGTTAACCCACCTTATCAAAAAAATGGCCACGGTATTTCTAACAAGAATACTAATTTTCACACATCGAGATACGATAATGAGATGAAATTAGAAGATTTATTTGAATTTGCAAAGTTGAAGCTCAAATCTAATAGATCTTTGTTTATGATAAATAGATGTGAGAGATTAGTCGATTTGTTAAGTATTGCGAGAAATCACAATATGGAAGCAAAGAGAATTAGGTTTGTGCAATCGAGAATTGACGATAAGCCCAATCTCGTTTTGATACAATTTGTGAAAAATCAGAAACCATTCTTAACTTTTGAGAAAAATCTGATTATTTATAATGATGAAGACTACACGGAAGAAGTGATGAATATATATGGAATTACAAAAGTCTAAAATTTACGTTGTGCCAACTCCAATTGGAAACTTGGCAGATATGACTTTGAGGTCGTTGGACGTTTTGAAAAATGTGGATGTAATTTATTGTGAAGATACCAGAAATACATCGAAATTACTGAATTATTACGACATCAAAACGCCTCTTGTGAGTTATCATAAACACAACGAACAAAGTAGATCAGAAGAAATTATCGACAAAATTTTGTTGGAGAATATAAATTGCGCTGTAGTAAGTGATGCGGGAATGCCTTCTATTAGTGATCCAGGACAAATTTTACTAGAAAAGGCGATTGATCGAGATGTCGATATTGAAGTATTACCGGGCGCAAGTGCTGCAATAACTGCTTTGGTGAGAAGTGGATTCGATAGTTTGCAATTCGCTTTTTTGGGATTTGTGCCAAGAAAAAATGCTGAGAAAAATAAGTTTTACGACCAAATCAAAAATGCAACTATGACTACAATAATTTACGAATCGATTCACAGAGTTGAAGCGACGGTCGAAGAACTCAGTGAGTTTTTAGGAAACAGGAAGATTTGTGTTTTACGAGAGCTTACGAAAATTCACGAATCCGTTATGAAAGGGACGTGTGCTGAAGTTATCGAAATTTTGAAAAATGAAACTGTAAAAGGTGAATTTGTAATTGTAATCGACAAACTTATCGAAGAAAATGAAGATATAGATGTAAAAGAAAAACTCACAGAACTTATCAACGATGGAATATCCAAGAAGCAAGCAGTGAAGATTGTGAGCGACATGTACGGATTGAAGAAAAATGATGTCTACAAAGAGAGCTTAGAATTATGATTTCAAAAGATTTGATCGACAAAGTATCGGATTTGAACGAAAGACTTAAAAATAGAAAAAATATCTCTAAATTAAGTAGGAAAAATGTAAGGGATTTAATTACAGATGAGATTGGTAAAATCAAAGTTTACGATAGATTTAGCGTTGATAGGCTAAAAGAAATTAAGCAAGATGGATGTATTTGCGTTGTAGACGGCTCAGTTAATAGAATCGGCGCAAATTATCCGAACTATGTGGAGTTTTTTCAATCGATGGCTCTTCTAAGTTCTGACCAAGAGCCGTTGGTTAAGGCGGATATTTTGTGTCCGTTGGTGGATGAATTTTCAGAACGAGATCAATTTCAAATCTCAAAAGAAAAATTGTGCGCTACAGAACTTGCTGTAGCGATCGAAGCAGTTTCACATCACGACATCAAAATACTTATGATGGACGGAACATTAATGAGATATAGCCTTGAAGCGGAAGATTTATACAATGATTTGGTAGAACTTTGTGATATGAAAGGTGTTTTTTTAGTTGGAGTTGTCGAAGAAATCAACACGAAAATTATCATGAACACATTTAACGAAAACGGAGTTAATGTAGGGATGCTTTTCGACAGAGAAGCGTTGTTCAATGTATTAGATATGAATGAAGGGTTTGTCGTAGAAGAATATAAATCCAGAAAAGAAGAGTACGATATAGAACAAGCTTTTATAAGAACATCTAAGGATCCTTGCGTAATAGCTATCGACATTCCATCGCAAAACATGGATGATTTTGATGAAATAATTTCTTTCGTGCTTACACTGTCTGATGAAAACACAAGAGGAGTGCCGTTTTTGTTGGATTTGGTCGACAAGAAAACAAGGATTGACAACAAACAAGCTGAAATTTTGGCGAAGAAATACTTGGATACTGAAATGTATCAATCGATATTTAGATCTCAAAGGAGTAAAAGAGTTATATAATGAATGATTTAGATTTTAGAGTAGTCGGTATGACCGACCAAATCGAATGTTACGTGGCTAGTAAATACGATAGACTAAGAATCAATGAATATATGATTGTGGAAGATATCAAACAAGGGGATATTTTGTGTCAAGTCACAGAAACTCACAGTGTTAATGAATTTATGGAGTCAAACACCGCCGATTCTTATATAACCAAAGAACAAATTCTAAAACTTCAAGCAGTAGGATACAACATTTCTGAAGGCATCAAATACATTTACAAATTCAGAGTGATGGACGATCCAGCATTTGCGATTGAAGCGGGATCTACAGTCAGAAAACCGAAATTTGATGAGATTAAACATTTATTTTATTCTGGTACAATTGACAAATCACTTGAAATTGGAATTATTAAAAACACCGAAGAAATTTATAAAACCTGTCCTGAAGAATATAAAAATTTGCTTAAGATCATGGATTCTAATCAAAATATTCACGATCAAGAAGAATTGGTGTATTTATTTAACTACTACAATATGATTGAATATCCACATATTGGTATTTTTGGTGGTTCGGGTTCTGGTAAATCATACGGGCTAAGAGTAGTAATTGAAGAATTAATGAAAAAATCTGTTCCAACAATTGTGTTTGATCCACACAACCAAATGGTATTTAAGGATAGGACACTTGAAAATTATGGGGTTGATTTTTCTGACAAATTTGAAGTTTTAAAAGTTGGGGAAGATTTGGGAATTAATTTTCCTGACTTGAACAGATATGAGCTTATCAGTTTGATAGAAACACAAGGAGAACTCACAGAATCCATGAAATCTGCTTATGAAGCTATCCTTGACAAAGACTCAATAACACAATCGAGCGCAAATGCTTTTTTGGATTATTTGACAACCATATCCAAAGCCTTGTCAGATAAGGAAGATGATACGACGGGATACTATGAAAGATTTTCACAACTTGTAAACGTGGATTCGCTTCAAGCTGTTATCAGGAGATTTAATAGATTACTGAACACAGATATATTCTTGAACACTTCGCAAAAACTTTTCGAAGCACTAAAAGATGGCAAAACAGTTATAATTCAAGGTACGCAAAAGATGCTAAATTTGTACGCATCGTACGCAGTGAATTCTTGTTATAGAAAAAGAAGAAGATACGTTGATGCTATGACAAACGAATATTTTCCGATTATTTGTATGGTTTTTGATGAAGCTCACAACTTCTGCGGTAGTGACCAGATATCTGTAACACGAAGAATTATCAAGGAAATCGCCCAAGAAGGTAGAAAATACGGAGTTTTCCTAATATTAGCATCGCAAAGAATGGCAGCTATCGAACAGACTACAATTGCACAGTTGTCTACAAAATTTATTTTTAGAATTTCAACTGAAAAAGACCTTGAAGTTATCAGAAAAGAAACTGATTTGTCCTCAGAAGAAATACGAAGACTACCATATCTATCAAATGGTGATGTATTCATTTCCCAAGCTCAAATCGGAAAAACATTGTTTGCAAGGATAAGACTAGCATACACTACACAACCGAAATTCAAAAATCCTTTTGATGAAATGTATCGAATGCTACAAATAAATGTTCAAAAGAAAAATCAATCGGATATGGAATTATTCAACATGCTAAAAGAAGACAACGTATTTCCAATAACTCTTGATTTGTTCAGAATTTGTAAGATAATCGAAGAAAGACACAATATAAAAATGAGTGTCAATGATTTGGAAAACAAATTAAATAAGCTTAGCAATGATGGATATATTACCAAGAAAAAATCTATCATGGGAGAAAGCTATTATTTAAGAGAGGAGTAATATGAAAGTTAGTTTAAATACGAAAGTTATGAACGTGTTTTGTGGGATAAATTCAAAAATCAGATTGAACAAGTTATTCGATTATATGCTTGAATGTTCCATTAAACAAGAAGAAATACTCAAAGAACAACTAAAAGATTTGAATGGAAGTTGGATTATATATCAATGGGATGTTGATATACATGACATGCCTGAAAGATTTGACGATTTGACAATTCAAACTTACCACACATATACAAGAAAATTCTACGCTTTTCGTAACTACGATGTTTTTAAAAATGGTGAATTAATTGTAAGAGCTAAAACAAAATGGCTGCTTGTTAATCCGGAAAAGAAGCTTCCTATGAGAATAAGTGATGAACTTGGAGTGATTTACGGAAGAGAAGATGGTTATGACATTGTCGAAAAGGATTTGGAACTAATAGACGGCGATTATAAAAAGTGTGGCGAATACACTGTAAGAAAAACAGATATAGATTACAATTATCACGCAAATAATGCTAGATATATCGAATGGATTGAAAATTATCTGGACGATGATACAATCAAGAAAGTGGAAGTTGTGTATAAAAAAGAACTTAAATTAGATGAAAGTGTAGAGATTTATAAATTAGAAAAAGATTGCAGTATTTATTTCAAATTAATTTCTAATGGAGTATTGAAAACAACAATAAAAATTACGAAATAAATTTAACTCACAAAATGATTTTTTGTTTTGTGAGTTTTTTTAATTTTAAATATGAAAAATAGCCGAAATTTAATAAAAAAATAATTGACAAAATAAAAATGTTGTTATATAATTCTAAGATACAGTATAAAAATGGATAATTATGCTATAAAGTAGATTATTTAGGAGTTTAAGATAGTATAAGGGGTGAAGTATATGCATACTGAAAAGTATGGAGTAACGGACAGAGTTAGCTTTTCTAGGAACAAAAATGTTTTGGGACTTCCAAATCTTATTGGTATTCAAACTGACAGTTTCGATTGGTTTGTAAAAAAAGGTATCAAGGAAGTTTTTGAAGACATTAGTCCTATAAAAGATTATGCGGGAAGTCTTGTTTTGGAATTTGTGGATTATTATTTTGAGGAAAATCCAAAATATACAATCCAAGAGGCAAAAGACAGAGATACTAACTATTCTTGCCCGTTAAAAGTGAAAGTAAGATTAATTAACACCGACACAGAAGAAGTAAAAGAACAAGAAGTTTTTATGGGTGATTTCCCTTTGATGACAGACAGTGGTACATTTATCATCAATGGTGCTGAAAGGGTAATTGTAAGCCAACTTGTAAGAAGTCCTGGTGTTTACTTCGCCGAAGAAATTGATAAATCAGGTAACAGCAACTTCGCATCTACAGTTATTCCAAACAGAGGTGCTTGGTTAGAAATGGATACTGATGCAAGTGGTGTAGTGAATATTAGAATCGACAGAACTAGAAAATTACCTGTTACTACATTACTTAGAGCTTTATTATTTGACACTGATGAAGAAATAATTGAAGCTATGGGAGATTCTGAAATTTTAAGAAAAACTCTCGAAAAAGAAATTTCAAAAGACAGAGAAAGTGCTTTAATTGAAATTTATAAGAAATTAAAACCGGGAGATCCTGCATCTTTGGAAAGTGCAGAACCTTTGATTAACAATATGTTCTTCGACAGTAGAAGATACGACTTAGCAAAGGTAGGACGTTACAAATTCAATAAAAAATTATCTTTGAGAGATAGAATTACTAATCAAAAAGCAAAAGAAGATGTTGTGGATACATCAACAGGAGAAATTTTAGCTACTGCAGGAGATTTGATTACTGAAGAAATGGCAATCGAAATCGAAAATGCAGGTATAAATGTTGTTGATGTTATCGGACACGAAGGTCAAAGCGTTCGTGTTATCGGTAATCACTTTGTCGATTTGGATAGTTTTGGTTTGGATATGGATTTATCTGATTTGAATTTGTCAGAAAAAGTTTATTATCCTATTATGGAAAAAATCTTGGAAGAAAATGATGACGAAAAATCAATCAGAAGAGCGATTGAAGAGAATGTTCATCAATTATCTCCAATTCATATAATCCATTCAGACATTTTGGCATCAATTAACTATGAATTCAATTTATTCTTTGGAATTGGTTCAACTGATGATATCGACCACTTAGGTAACAGACGTGTAAGAACTATTGGTGAATTGTTGCAAAATCAATTCAGAATTGGTTTATCAAGAATGGAAAGAGTTGTAAGAGAAAGAATGAGCACACAAGATCCAGACTTGGCAACTCCACAATCACTAATCAACGTTCGTCCAGTTACAGCTGCAATCAAAGAGTTCTTTGGTTCAAGTCAGTTGTCACAATTCATGGAACAAACAAACCCATTGGCAGAACTTACTCACAAGAGAAGATTGTCAGCTTTGGGACCAGGTGGTTTGTCAAGAGATAGAGCAGGGGTTGAAGTGCGTGACGTTCACGACTCTCACTATGGTAGAATCTGTCCGATAGAAACACCAGAAGGACCAAATATCGGTCTTATAACTTCTATGACAACTTATTCTACTACTAATGAGTATGGATTCTTAGAAACTCCATACAGACGTGTAGACAAAGAAACTGGTGAAGTTACTGAAGATATTGTTTATTTGACAGCTGATGAAGAAGATAAATATATAATTGCACAAGCGAACGAACCATTGGATGAAAACTCTAGATTTATAAATGAAAGAGTTTCTGGTCGTGGTATAAACGGAGAAAATGATATTTATCCAAGAGAACTAATTGACTACATGGACGTTAGTCCGCAACAAATCGTATCTGTAGGTACAGCTATGATTCCTTTCTTGGAAAACGACGATGCTACTCGTGCGTTGATGGGTTCAAACATGCAAAGACAAGCAGTTCCATTGTTGGCAACTCAAGCGCCAATTATTGGTACTGGAATTGAACACAAGGCTGCTAAGGACTCTGGTGTTGTAGTTAAAGCAAAACACAAAGGTACAGTCACAAAAGTATCTTCTGATATAATTGAAATCACTCGTGATGAAGATAGAAAAGTTGATAAGTACACTATTCGTAAATTTAAAAAAGCAAACCAAGGTACAACTTTCAACCAAAGACCGATTGTAAACAAAGGTGACAAGGTTGATGTTGATGATATAATCGCAGATGGTCCAAGTACGAACATGGGAGAAATGGCTTTAGGTAAGAACATTCTTATTGCATTCATGACTTGGGAAGGATACAACTACGAAGATGCGATGTTATTAAACGAAAAATTAGTTGTAGATGATGTATTGACATCTGTTCATATAGAAGAACACGAATCAGAAGCTCGTGAAACAAAATTAGGCGCTGAAGAAATAACTAAAGATATTCCAAATATCGGAGAAGATATGAGAAAGAATCTTGACGATGAAGGAATTATTAGAATTGGTGCTGAAGTAAAATCAGGAGATATTTTGGTAGGAAAAGTTACTCCAAAAGGAGAAACAGAATTATCTGCTGAAGAAAGACTATTGAGAGCAATATTCGGCGAAAAAGCTAGAGAAGTAAGAGACACTTCATTGAGAGTTCCTCATGGTGAATCTGGTGTTGTTGTTGATGTTAAAACTTATTCAAGAGCAAACGGCGACGAATTATCTCCAGGTGTTAACAAAGTAGTTAGAGTATTCGTAGCTACTAAGAGAAAAATCATGGTTGGGGATAAAATGTGTGGTCGTCACGGTAACAAGGGTGTCGTTTCAAGAATTATGCCAGAAGAAGACATGCCATATTTACCAGATGGTACACCAGTACAAATAGTTCTTAACCCATTAGGGGTACCAAGTCGTATGAACATCGGACAAGTACTTGAAGTTCACTTGGGACTTGCAGCTAGTAAATTAGGTTGGAAAGTTGCTACACCAGTATTTGATGGTGCAAGTGACATTGAAATAGAAGACGCTTTGGAAGAAGCAGGATATCCAAAAACAGGAAAGATTTGGTTAAGAGATGGTAGAACTGGAGAATACTTCGACAACCCAGTAACTGTAGGATACATGTATATGTTAAAACTACACCACATGGTTGCAGAAAAAATCCACGCCAGATCAACAGGACCATACTCTCTTGTAACTCAACAACCATTGGGTGGTAAAGCTCAATTCGGTGGACAAAGATTTGGAGAAATGGAAGTTTGGGCATTAGAAGCATATGGTGCAGCTCATACTCTTCAAGAAATTTTAACTGTTAAATCAGATGATGTTGTAGGTCGTGTTAAAACTTATGAAGCAATTATTAAAGGTGAAAATATTCCTGAACCAGGAATTCCTGAATCATTCAAAGTTTTAATTAAAGAACTTCAATCATTATCTTTGGATGTTAAATTACTTGATGAAAATAACGAAGAAGTCGAATTGATAGAAGAAGACGATGATTCTAGCGAATTCGGCAGCGATGATAGACTATAAGAAAGGAGAGGGCTCCTTGGTACAAAAAAATACTTTTGAAGCTATGAAAATTGGTTTGGCTTCACCAGACAAAATCAGACAATGGTCTTGGGGAGAAGTTAAAAAACCAGAAACTATCAATTATAGAACATTAAAACCTGAAAAAGAAGGTTTATTCTGTGAAAAAATATTTGGACCTACAAAAGATTACGAATGTAATTGTGGTAAATACAAAAGAATAAGATACAAGGGTATTGTATGCGAAAAATGTGGTGTAGAAGTTACAAAATCAAAAGTTAGACGTGAAAGAATGGGCCACATTGAACTTGCAACTCCTGTAAGTCATATCTGGTATTTCAAAGGAATTCCATCACGTATGGGATTGTTATTGGATATGAGTCCTAGAGCACTTGAAAAAGTTCTTTATTTTGCATCATTTGTAGTTATAGATCCAGGTAAAACTGATTTATACGAAAAACAATTATTAACTGAACAAGAATACGAAGAATACTGTGATAAGTACGAAGAAGATGTTGATTTCAGAGCCAAAATGGGAGCTGAAGCAATCAAAGAACTTCTTCAAAAAATAGACTTACAAGAAGAATACAAAAATTTAACTGAAACTTTTGAAGGGGCAACTGGACAAAAGAAAGTTAGAATTTTAAGAAGACTTGAAGTTGTAGAAGCATTCATCGAATCAAAGAATGATCCTTCATGGATGATTATGGATGTAATCCCAGTTATTCCACCAGATATCAGACCAATGGTACAACTTGAAGGTGGAAGATTTGCTACAAGTGATTTGAATGATTTATACAGAAGAGTTATTAACAGAAATAATCGTCTAAAAAGATTATTGGATATTGGATCTCCTGAAATCATTGTAAGAAACGAAAAAAGAATGCTTCAAGAAGCAGTAGATGCTCTTATCGACAATGGTAGACGTGGTAAACCTGTAACAGGACCTGGTAACAGACCATTAAAGAGCTTGTCAGATATGCTTAAAGGTAAATCTGGTCGTTTCAGACAAAACTTGTTAGGTAAGAGAGTTGACTATTCTGGTCGTTCAGTAATAGTTATCGGACCAAACTTGAAATTCTATCAATGCGGTCTTCCTAAGAAAATGGCTCTTGAATTGTTCAAACCATTTGTAATTAGAGAATTAGTTAAGAGAGAAATTTCACACAATGTTAAAAACGCTAAGAAATTAGTTGAAAGAGAAAATGACAGAGTGTGGGATGTTTTGGAAGATATTATAGTCGATCATCCAGTATTACTAAACCGTGCACCGACATTGCACAGACTTGGTATTCAAGCATTTGAACCAATATTAGTTGAAGGGAAAGCTATCAAACTTCACCCATTGGTATGTACTGCATACAATGCGGACTTTGACGGCGACCAAATGGCAGTCCATTTGCCACTTTCACCAGAGGCACAAGCAGAAGCTAGACTTTTGATGTTAAGTACGAATAACATTCTTGCACCAAAAGATGGTAAGCCAATCACAACTCCTTCACAAGATATGGTATTGGGCTCATTCTATATGACTACTAGAAAAGAAGGTCAAAAAGGTGAAGGATTAATCTTCAAAGATATTGATGAAATGATGTTAGCTTATGCTATGCATTATGTAACATTGCAAACAATAGTAAAAGTTAGACGTGACAGTGTGAATAACGATGGTACAAGTAAAATTGTAGAAAGCACTGTTGGTAGATTTATCTTCAACGAAGGAATCCCTCAAGATTTGGGTATGGTGAACAGAGAAGAAGATCCATATTCGCTTGAAGTTGATTTGCAAGTTGACAAGAAAATGCTATCTAAAATCATCGATTTAACTTTCAGAAAATATGGAAATATCAGAACTGCTGAATTGTTAGACTACATCAAGTCTATGGGATACAAATACTCCACAATTGGTGCATTGACAATATCAATGGGAGATATTACAATTCCTGATTCTAAGAAGGGAATAATTGAACAAGCTGAACAAAGAATTGATATGGTTCAAGACATCTATCTTCAAGGGGATATTACTAACGAAGAAAGATACAAGAAAGTTATCGAAATTTGGGAACAATGTATTAAAGATGTAACTAGAGCATTGATGACAAACCTTCCTGCTGATAACAACTTGAATATAATGGCCGTTTCTGGAGCCCGTGGTAGTGAAAACCAAATCAGACAATTAGGTGGTATGCGTGGTCTTATGTCCGATACTGCTGGTAATACAATCGAAATTCCTATCACATCAAACTTCCGTGAGGGTCTTTCAGTACAAGAGTTCTTTATTTCAACTCACGGTTCAAGAAAAGGGCTATCAGATACAGCGCTTAGAACTGCAGACTCTGGATATTTGACAAGAAGACTTGTAGATGTATCACAAGATGTAATCATAACTGAAGATGATTGTGGTACTGATGAATATATAGTTGCAAAAGAAATCAAAGACGGTAACAGACAAGTTGAAGATTTGAAATCTAGAATTATCGGTAGATATGCATTCGAAGATATCCTTGATTTGGATACTGGAGAAATCATCGTTCATAAAAATGATATGATTAATGAAGCTATTGCTGAAAGAATCGAATCAAAAGGTATCAAAGAAGTTAAAGTAAGAAGTGTTCTTGGATGTAAGATGAAACACGGCGTTTGTGCTAAATGTTACGGTAGAAACTTAGCTACTGGTAAGCCTGTAAACATTGGTGAAGCAGTTGGTATAATCGCAGCACAATCAATAGGTGAACCGGGTACACAGTTGACAATGAGAACTTTCCACTCAGGTGGTATCGCTGGAGTAGGAATTACATCCGGTCTTCCTAGAGTTGAAGAGTTATTTGAGGCTCGTAAACCAAAAGGACTTGCTTACATTACTGAAATAGAAGGTACTGTAAAAATCCAAGAAAACAAAAAGAGAAATGATGTTATCGTAACTGCTGAAGACGGCGAAGAAAAAGTTTATCAAATTCCATACGGCGCTCACATTAAAGTTAACGAAGGAGATCATGTTGAAAAGGGAGAACCATTAACAGA
>NZ_JAGYZD010000288.1 GCF_018371055.1 Finegoldia magna
GTTTTATTCAAAAAATTCTTAGCTACAATACCGATATTAATCGCAATTATAACAGGTTATATTGTAAGTGTAGCATTAAAAATGGTCGATTTTACACCGGTAATGCAAGCATCATTATTTACATTGCCTAAATTTCAACTTCCAATATTTGACCTAAAATCTATAATCACAATGTTGCCTGTAATTTTGGTAATAACAAGTGAACACATTTCACACCAAGTAGTTACAAGTAATATCATAGGAAGAGATTTATTAAAAGAACCTGGCCTTCATAGATCGATTTTTGCAGACAACTTTTCAACTGCAATATCTGGATTTATAGGCGGAGTTCCAACAACAACTTACGGTGAAAATATCGGCGTAATGGCAATTACTAAAGTTTATTCAGTTTATGTAATTGCGGGAGCAGCTTGTATATCAATTTTAATGGCATTTATTGGACCATTATCAGCACTTATTTCATCAATACCAGGAAATGTAATAGGTGGAGTAACATTCTTACTTTACGGTATGATTGGAACAAGTGGTATCAGATTATTAGTAGACCAAAAAGTAGATTACTCACAATCCAAAAACTTAATATTAACTTCTGTAATATTTGTAACTGGACTTTCAGGATTGAAAATAAACTTCTTGGGAGTATCATTATCAGGAATGGTTCTAGCATCAGTTGTTGCAGTAGTATTGAGCTTATTATTCTATGTATTTGATAGATTGGGAATAATGAACGATTAGTAAGTATAATTAGTGGACTTTTATTAGTTCACTAATTTTTTTATTGAAAAATAGCTTTCGTATCATTTTTTCGCAAGTTTATGTATAATTTTAGTATGAAGGTTTTAATTATAGAAGACGATAAAATAATTTTAAATTCGCTTAAAGAATATTTAGAAAATTGGGAATACGAGGTGTTCAAAAATTCTGGAATAGATATTATGGAGGATGTCAAAAATATAAAGCCAGATATAATATTGATGGATATTATTCTTCCTAGCTTTAATGGATATTTTTGGTGCGAAAAAATACGAAAGACAACTGATATTCCAATAATTTTCATATCTTCAAAATCAGAGGATTTGGATATAATAATGGGAATGCAGATGGGCGCTGATGATTACATTACCAAGCCATTTAATTTTGATGTACTTATGGTAAAAATCAACGCCGTTATGAAACGATATTATGGCAATAACATCATCAAGAGCGTTTTGGAGTTTAATGATGTCATGCTTTTTTTGAATGAATTCAGATTGGAATTCAATGAGAATAAAACTAACCTCACAAAAACAGAAATGCTAATTTTAAAATCATTATTCGAAGCTAAGGGTGAAATAGTAACAAGAGAAAAATTGATGGATCAGTGTTGGCAAAATGATTTTTTTATAGATGATAATACATTGGCTGTGAATATCAATCGAATAAGAAAAAAATTAAACAAACTTGGCTTGGAAGATTTCTTGTTGACAAAAAAATATTCTGGATACTATTTAAATGGCGGAAGTAATCAAAATGAATAAATTAATGTGCTTTTTGAAGAAAAACCTCAAGTCTATTTTATTTTTTGTGTCAATAAATGCTATTTATTTTATGGTCTGTTATTTGAACAATGTGGATATAAAAGTGTTTGGACAAGGTTTTGAAATATGTTTGATAGTATTTTTAATTTATTTGGTAATTAAATACTTAGATTTTCAAAAAGAATTATCAAATGATGAGAAAATAGAAGATTTAGAAATGCAAATTGAAAATAATAGAAATCAGTATATTTCATGGCAAAAAGATATCCAAGAATATTTTTCTATGTGGGTACACCAGATTAAAACTCCGATAACCTGCTTGGAAATTTTGACAGAAGATAATACAGAAATGAAAATGCAACTTAAATCAATCGACAATTACACGAATATGGCTATAAATTATTTGAAGCTAAATTTGCACGAAAAAGACATGGATAT
>NZ_JAGYZD010000289.1 GCF_018371055.1 Finegoldia magna
AGCTTATGAAAGAGCAAGAAAAATCGTAACAAAACTTAAAGATGAAATACCAAGACATCAATTTGTAATTCCTGTACAAGCTGCAATAGGAAATAAAATAATCGCAAGAGAAACTATAAAAGCATATAGAAAAGATGTACTTGCTAAATGTTATGGCGGAGATATAACTAGAAAGCGTAAATTATTAGAAAAACAAAAAGAAGGTAAAAAGCGAATGAGATCTGTCGGTAGTGTAGACGTTCCTCAAGAAGCTTTCTTATCAGTATTAAAATACGATGAAGGAAATTAAATTTGTTAAGCCAAGCGAAAGTTTGGCTTATTTTTATAGGAGGAGTTATGAAAGGAATATATGTTCACATACCTTTTTGTGATTATAAGTGTAACTATTGTGATTTTTCAACAATGACGAAACAATATCAAAGAGTTGATGAATACTTTGATTTATTACAAAAAGAAATAAATATGTACAAAAATCCTAATGACAGAATAGATACCATTTATATAGGAGGAGGAACACCAAATCTTGTCGATTCTAAATATATTGAAAAAACCTATGACCTAATAGATAGCTGTTTTAACTTACAATTAAAGGAATTTACTATTGAGTGCAATCCAGAGTTCGTCACAAAAGAAAAAATAGAAAACTATAAAAAAATTGGTATAGATAGAATATCATTGGGAGTTCAATCATTTAATGATCAGTACAATAAATTTTTAGGAAGAGGGCACAAGGTATCAGATGTTTTAAAGTCATTTGAAATAATTAGAGATTACATTTATAATATTTCAATTGATTTGATATTTGGATTTCCAAATCAAACTTTAGAATCTCTGGATAATGATCTTAATTATATAAGAAAACTCAACCCAAATCATGTGTCGTGGTATAACATGATATTAGAACCGGGAACAAAATTTTACAAAGAATATGATGATATAAATCGAAATGATGATAAAGAATACGAAATGTATTTAAAGATTTGTAATGGTTTAGAAAAATACAAACATTACGAAATTTCTAATTTTGCAAAAGATAAATTTGAATCCATTCACAACAAGATTTACTGGAAAGACGAAAATTATTATGGATTTGGTTTATCTTCCTCCGGCTATTTAAATCAACACAGATACACAAATGAGTTTTTCTATCCAGATTATAAGAAAAAAATATTGAATAATGAAAAGCCTATTAGTTTTTCTGAGAAAATTGATTTAGAAAAAAGAGAATTTGAATTCATAATAACCAATATGAGATTAAAAGAAGGATTAGATTTAAAAGTATACCAAGATAAATTTGGAATAAATTTATATGCTAAGAACAAAAAATTAATTGATAACTGGAATAATAGAGGATTATTAACTTTAGATAATAACCATTTATGCTTTACAAATCAAGGTTTTTTCGTATCAAATAGTTTTTTCGTAGATATTTTAGTATAACACTTGACACAGTAGAAAACGTAGTGTATAATTTTGTTATCACTCAAGGTAATAGGTTGCTAACAAAAAAGAGGTGAGGTCTTGAATGAAAATTTAACACAAAGAAAATTTAATATCTTACTCGCGACTATAGACAATTATATAAAGACTGCTCAGCCAATTGGATCTCGAGTTTTATCTAAGAATTATAATATAGGATTCAGTCCAGCTACTATCAGAAATGAGATGAGCGATTTAGGAGATTTGGGATATTTAGTACAATCTCATATTTCATCAGGAAGAATTCCATCCCAAAAAGCTTTCAGATTGTATGTGGATTATATCCTAGACAAACTCTATAAAACTGACGATTCTAGTTCTTCATTAATGTCTATAAGAAAACCCTATGAAAGAATTGTTGAACCAGAGAAATTAATTAAATCTTCTTCTCAATTCATTTCTGAGATAACTCAGTATCCAGCTATTTCTATGTTAAAAAAATCAGATAGGATGCATTTATCTCAC
>NZ_JAGYZD010000290.1 GCF_018371055.1 Finegoldia magna
TAATAATATATCTTTAAAAATTGGAAGTCAATCGATTTTAAAACAAGATTTCTTCAAACAAAAAAGAGCCCTTTCGGACTCTTAATTAAATGAATTTTCACGAATTATTTTGTTTTAATTCCAAATTTTTCCATATCTTCATCAACTTCTCCAATTGGAGCAATTCCAAAATTTTCTACCAAAACATTGGCTACATTTGGTGATAGGAATGCAGGAAGAGTTGGTCCAAGATGAATATTTTTAACGCCTAAGCTCAAAAGTGCAAGTAACACGATTACTGCTTTTTGTTCATACCATGCAATGTTGTAGCTAATTGGCAAATCGTTGATATCATCAAGACCAAAAGCTTTTTGTAAAGCTTGTGCTATTACAACTAATGAATAAGAATCGTTACATTGACCTGCGTCTAAAACTCTTGGAATTCCATTGATATCTCCTAAGTTTAATTTATTGTATCTGTATTTTGCACAACCAGCAGTTAAAATAATTGTGTCATCAGGCAATGCTTTAGCAAAATCTTCGTAGTAATTTCTACCTTTTTGTCTTCCGTCACAACCAGCCATTACTACAAATTGTTGAATATCTCCATTTTTAACAGCTTCAACAACTTTGTCTGCCAAAGCTAACACTTGATTATGTGCAAATCCACCGACGATTTTACCGTTTTCGATTTCTTTTGGAGATTCACATTTTTTTGCAAGTTCGATTATTTCTGAGAAATCTTTGTGACCATTTTCATCTGCTGCAATGTGTTTCATTCCAGGATATGCTGCAACGCCAGTTGTGAATACTCTATCTTTGTAAGAATCTTTTGGTGGAGTTATACAGTTAGTAGTCATCAAGATTGGACCATTAAATGATTCGAATTCCTTGTCTTGTAACCACCAAGAATTTCCGTAATTTCCTACGAAATTGTCGTATTTTTTGAAAGCTGGATAATAATTTGCAGGTAACATTTCACTGTGAGTGTACACGTCTACTCCTGTGTTTTGAGTTTGTTCCAAAAGCATTTCCATATCTTTCAAATCATGACCTGAAATCAAAATCGCAGGATTGTTTCTAACACCGATGTTTACTTCTGAAATTTCTGGATTTCCGTAAGCAGATGTATTTGCACTATCCAAAAGAGCCATTGCTGCTGCACCATTTGATCCAGTTTCTAATGTAAGAGCTATCAAATCTTCTACGGATAAACTGTCGTCCATTAATTTTGCTAAAGTATTTTCCATAAATTCGTCTACATTTTCATCGAATTTTCCCAAAACATTAGCGTGTCTATTGTAGGCTGCCATTCCCTTCAATCCGTAAGTAATAAGTTCTCTAAGACTTCTCTTATCGTCATCCAAAGTATTCAACACGCCGATAATTTGTGATTTCAATTTTAATTCATCATCGTCTTTTTCGTTATACAAAGCTGCCTTTGACAAGTTTTCTTTGTCATCTAAGCCTTCGATTAATTTTTGGTTCAAATCGATAGTTTCTTTTACTTTTTCTAATAAATCTTCATAGTGGAAGTTTGCGTTTGTAATTGTAGTAAACAAATTATTGTTGACATAAGAATGTAAATTAGAGATATCTTTGTTTTCTTTTCTCATTCTAGTTAGGATTTCGCCTAATCCTTTTGTAACCCAAACAAGCAAATCTTCGATGTTTGCAACATCTGATGTTTTACCACATACGCCTCGTTTTGTACATGCAATGTTTTTTGCAGTTTCTTGACATTGATAACAAAACATTTCTTCATTTTTTTCAATAGTTTTTTCCATTTTCTTTCCTCCTGATTTTTTCTAACTTATGGTTTAATTATAATTAATTTAAAGTATGGGTTTCTGTAACATAAGTTACATTTGTTCATTACAATAAGTTTTCCAATTCTTCTCTGTTTTTAATTTTAATTTCAGATCCGTTTAATTCAATAAGACCA
>NZ_JAGYZD010000026.1 GCF_018371055.1 Finegoldia magna
ATTTTTTTGGTATAACCTAAGAACGCCTACCCGCATAGCGGGTAGTTTATTGTTTCGTTCGCAAGCGAACTCAACTGACTAAAGTCATCAATTAAAAAAACGATAATACATTTTGTCTTTTAGACAATTAAATGTATTATCGTTTTTTGTTTAAATATCTGTAAAGTCAATGTCAGGAACCATCATTATTTTATATTCCGGATATCTTTGTTGTACTTCATCTGTTATTATTTCTATAGCTTCGCTAAAATCTTTATCAAAACTAACTATCACGTCAAATCTCATGTTTTTTTCTTCAATGTCAACATAAAATCCATGTATTTGCAATGCCCAATCGTGTGATAAAATTAATTTTTGTACATCATTTCTTATCCTTGCAGCCTCATCATCTTTTGTATTAAATGAATAAACTCCAACGCCAATGAGTATGATTTCCATTTGATTATATACTTTAAGCTGTAACTTTCTAGTGAGCTGATCCACTTCATCAACAGTCATATTATCTGGAAGTTCCAAATGCACTGTTGCATAGTATTTGTTCGGTCCATAATTAAAAAGTACTAAATCATATGCTCCAATTACTTGTTTTTCTTCATTTATAATCTCTTTTATTCTTTTAGAAATTTCTGCATCTTGTCTTTGTCCGATAATATTGCCAATTGTTTCAGTCATCATTTCAATTCCGGCTTTTATAATAAAAGCAGAAAGCAAAACACCAACATAAGCTTCGAGAGATATATTCCAAATAGTATAAATTATCGCCGATATGAAAACAGATGTTGATAAAATAGAATCGAAAATAGAATCAGCTCCAGAAGCTATAAGAGCTCCTGAGTTTACCTTTTTACCTTGTTTTTTTACATATTTACCTAAAATAAATTTGACTACTACAGCCACTCCTATTATAAAGATTGAAACTGTACTGTATTGTGCTATTTGAGGATTAAAAATTTTCTTAACTGACTCAACAAATGAAGTTATACCTGCATATAAAACAATAGCCGACACAACCATCGAACTCAAATATTCAATTCTTCCATAACCCATCGGATGTTTTTTATCTGGAGCTTTTGAGGCAAGTTTTGCGCCAACTATTGTAACAACTGATGATAGAGCATCCGAAAAATTATTAATTGCATCTAAAATTACCGCTATGGAGTTTGTAATTAACCCTAATATCACTTTAAAAATAGCCAAAAAAACATTAGTAATAATTCCCAAAAAGCTAGTTTTAATGATTATTTTTTCACGCTCGGACTGGCTATCCATTATATATTGTTTTTCTTTCATATTAAAAAACATATAAAACTTTTTGAACTTTTTGTTTTACAATGTCCATATCAACTGTCGGCTCAAATCTTTCTAGTACATTTCCTTCTCTATCAATCAAAAACTTTGTAAAATTCCATTTTATATAAGCTTTTTCACCAAATTTTTTGTTATTTAACTGAGTAAATTTATTAAGTGCCATATTTTTTATACCTTTTCCAAAACCTTCGAATGGTTTTTCAGTAGCTAAAAATACAAATAATGGTTCTGCGTTTTCACCATTAACATCAATTTTGTCAAATTGAGGAAATTCTGTTCCAAACTTCATTGTACAAAAATCATGAATTTCTCCATTGCTTTCGGGAGCTTGGTTTGCAAATTGATTGCAAGGAAAGTCCAATATTTCAAACCCCTGGTCCTTATATTCCTCATACATTTGTTCTAAAGGATCGTAATGAGGTGTAAAGCCACATCCAGTAGCAGTATTAACTATCAACAAAACCTTGCCTTTATATTTTTCTAAACTTACTTCATTTCCATCCATATCTTTAACAATAAATTCATATAATTTTTTCATATTAATCTCCTATTTTTTATCACATTTGTTTTTTAAAAACTCTTTCAATAATTTATACAATTGCATTTTTTTATCATCAGATAATTCAACACATTCACTCATTAGTTTTGGAACATTTTTTACTTTTTCTTGCAATTCTTTTCCTTTATCAGTAAGATTGATAATTACAATTCTATCATCATGCGAACTTCGTTTTCTTTCCAGATATCCTTGTGTTTGCATCTTTTTTATGATTGGAGTAATAGTTCCATTATCCAAATATAATTTTTCACATAGTTGTCCAACAGTAATGCCGTCTTTTTCCCATAGAACTAAAAAAACTATGTATTGTGTATAAGTTAAACCAAACGGTTTTAAAAATTGAGTATATGTATTGGTTACCAGTCTTGATACAGCGTATAGTGGAAAACAAAGTTGATTCTCTAATTTCATATTATTTATTTGCTCTTGATTCATAAACTCCTCCGATAATTTTCTAGAATTGTTTGTTATCTCCCATTCATTATTTTTTCTGATATTTCACTGAAAAGTTTGGTTTTTGAAAAAGTAACATCACTAATTTGCTTAACAAATCTCATTTCCATCAAAGAATTCGTAACAAACGCACAATCCATAGTTTTTAAATCATTTAAATTAAACGACTTTTCAATTATATTATAACTATTTATTTTCAAAAATTCCATAAGTTTTTGACGAAATATTCCTGGTAACATTCCATCATTTACACGAGGCGTTATTATAGTGTTTTGTTTGATGAAAAAAATATTCGTATAAGTCCCTTCAGTAATATTTCCATCTTGATTTAAAAAAATCCCCTCATCAAAGCCTTCTTCAAGGACTTTTTTGTGTAAGTAATCATTGAGCAAGTAATTGTTCGTTTTATGATAAATTAAAGGATTATGTTTGTCCCTCAACTGTTTTAGAATTTTTAATCTAAGTCCTTCAGTGTACTTAGAATCAGAATAATCAGTGTTTCTTGTAGTAATAACTAAATCATAATCACCTTCATTATCCAATACCATAATTCTTAAACAATCAACATTTAAGTCTATATTTTTTATGTTTTCGTAAATATTTTCCCTTAAATTATTAGTGTTTATTCCCAGAAATTCCATTGAATTTTCTAATCTTTTAATATGATCTTCTAAATAAATTGGATTTGAGCCGACAACTTTAATAGTCTCAAAAAGTCCCTTACCGTATTTTATTCCATCATTCATCTTAAAGCCTCGTAAACTTTTTTAGATTTTTGGATTGTTTCATCGTATTCGCTATTCATTTCTGAATCCCAAGTAATCGCCCCACCACCAGAAAAATAACATCTATCTTCAACCTTCAAAATACTTCTTATTAAAATATTGAAATCGCAATTTTGATTAAAAGAAATATATCCGATAGATCCTGTGTAAATATTTCTGTTGTATTTTTCAACCTTGTCAATAGCTTCTATTGATGCAAGCTTAGGAGCTCCAGTGATTGAACCACCTGGAAAAATATTTTTTATTAAGTTAAACACATTTTCATCTTTTCTTAATTTTCCAACAATTGTAGCTACCAAATGATGAACATTTTCGTAAGTTTCCAATGAATAATTGCTAATTGCTTTTATCGTCTCAGCTTCACAACTCATTCCCAAATCATTTCTCATCAAATCAACTATCATCAACAATTCTGAAATATCTTTGTCGCTATTAAGTAATTTGTTTTTCAATTTCTCATCTTCATCTTTATCGTCAGATCTTCGAATAGTCCCTTTAATAGGTCTAGCTTGAACAAGTCCATTTTGACAGTCAAAAAATCTTTCAGGAGATGAAGATAAAACGCAATACTCTCCAAAATCCATATAAACCATAAAATCAGCCTTATTAACCTCGCGAAGTTTCTTGTAAATATCAAACTTATCCTTCGTAGTATCCACGATGAATTGTTGCGTCAAGTTAACTTCGTACACATCGCCATTTTCAATCATCGTTTTAATTTCGTCAAAACTTTTTGCATACTCTTCTTTCTTAACTGTTCTGATAATATCTGAGGTAGTGTATTCTTTCTCTATAAATTCTTGTTTTACAAAAACTTCTTCTAGCTCTGTGATATCAGTATCGTTCAAGTAATAAATCGTGTATTCTTTAGTATTATTGTCAAATTCTATTATTTTAAAATAAATACCAAAATACGCATCATAAACATCAGTATTTTTCTCAGAATTTAAAACCACGTTACAATTAACACTTGTAAAATCATAAGATAAAAGTCCAACTGCTCCACCAATAAATTGATTATCGTCTTCTACAAAATAATCATCCATCAGCAATTTAAGTTGATTAAGTGGATTATCACAAACTTTTTTATTCACAAGTCCACCGATTTCAACATTGTTATCCTTCGATTTTAAAACAATCTCCGGATTAAATCCAATATATGATTTGTTTCCTTGATTGTAACTTCCCTTTGCGCTATCTAATAAAAAAGGTAAATTCTTGTCTTTGATATTGTATAAAATATCTAAAATAGTTAAATCTGATTTTATTTTTTTAGAATGAATCATTTCTTACCTCCTTCAAGAAATTCTCAATCATTTTCAATCCAAAATCAGTCCCCACGCTTTCTGGATGAAATTGCACAGTTTCAATTTTATTCCTAGAATCTCTAAATCCCATAATTAGTCCATCATCTGTTTTTGATGTTATAACTAAATCCTGATATTTTTCATTTTCAAATTTACTATCATCGACAATAAGCGAATGATATCTCATCACTTTAACAGGATTTGGAATATCAGCAAATATTCCTTTTGAATCATGAGTTATCTCTGTCATTTTACCATGCATTGGTCGTGGTCCTTTGATAATATCTAGTCCAATTGAATATGCCAAAGCTTGATGTCCCAAACAAATTCCAAGTATTGGATATTCTCCTTTTAATTGTTCGAATATTTCAAGAGAAATCTTAGACTCCTTTGGTGTTTTAGGTCCTGGAGAAATCACAATGATTTCAGGATCTAAACGTTTGACTTCATTCAAATTTATTTCGTCATTCTTCTTCACTAAAACTTCTTCTTTTAAAATTCTCAAATAAGAAACAATGTTATATGTGAACGAATCGTAATTATCTATCATTAATATCATTTTATCACCCAATAAAAATATAAAGGATTTCACGTTAAAAATCAAATAAAAAGAGCCTATTACTGAAAATAAGCTCTCTATCTGTTAAATAATATCTATTACGTTTTTATTTGCCGCTGCATTTGCAGGCGAATAAGTAAAAACAATTCCTATTCCCAAAGATATTCCAAGAGATATTAGAACTGGCATTAGTTCTAGTTTGATCGGGAACGGCAAGAATTTCGATGCAATAAATGCTGCAATCATTCCTATAACATATCCAATAATCCCACCTATCACAGTTACAATAATTCCTTCAAACATGAATTGATATAAAATTTCTTTTTTCTTTGCCCCAATAGCTCTTCTTATTCCTATTTCTTTAATTCTTTCTGCAACTGAAATATACATCATATTCATCATGCCTATTCCTGCAATTAGAAGAGAAATCGCTGCGATAAGAGATATGAAAATCGTAATTGAACCCAACACGTTGCTTATTCCTTCTATTTGTTGTGCTATATCTACAAAACTATAAGAACCCGCTGCTTTCATCGGACCATTTTTATCAAGATATTCCTTAATTTCTTTTGCTTTATCTTGAACCTTAGTACCATTTTTTAGAATAACATTTATCATAGAAATTGAATTATTGTTTTTAGGTTGTCGAGATTCTAATGTGCCTTTTGGCAATTCCACATCATTATTAAATGCGAATAAATTTGCTGCTGCATTATTTTCTTTAACTCCAACTATGACATAATAATCATTCTTTACTAAAATTGTTTTATTAATTGGGTCTTCATTTTCAAAAACTTCATCTGCCAATTTTTTAGTAATCACAGCAACTTTTTGATTAGTATCTCCATCTAATTTTGATATTGCCCTGCCTTTTATAATTTTGGTATCAGTCTTTTCAACGGGTTTTGCAAATCCACTTTCTAATTTTCCATCATTTTTTCGTATCGAAACATTTAAAAGATTATTTTGAAATTGTTCTGGATCGGATTCAACTTTTACGACATCTGTCATTTGCGAAATATCTCGAATATTTTTCTCTGTGAAGACGGATGTATTGCTTCCCACTGAATTTGTTGGATTTTCAGGCTGGAAATAAAACGCAACACTAAGTTCCTTTCCTTCTCCACCCATTAAACTATCAACAACGTAATCTTGGAAACCTCTACCAATTGCGATAATAGTTATTACTGCTGCAATCCCTATAATAATTCCAAGCATAGTAAGTAAAGATCGCTTTTTATTTTTGATGATATCTTTGAAGGCAGTATTTAATAAAATATTAAACTTCATAACTATCCCTCTCTTTTAAAACACCATCTAACATAAAATATTTTCGGTTGCAATTATGTGTAATATTTTTATCGTGAGTAACCATTATTATCGTGATTTTGAGTTTTTGATTCAATTCATTAAAAAGCGCCATTATTTCCTTGCTTGTTTCTGAATCAAGCGCACCTGTTGGCTCATCTGCTATAATAAATTTCGGATTGTGAACAATGGCACGTGCTATAGCTGCTCTTTGTTGTTGTCCACCTGAAAGCTGTTTCGGTCTTTTGTCTGCTTGAGTTTTAATTCCTACCAAATCCAAAGCTTCCAATGCTTTTTCTCTTGCGTATTTATAGGATTTACCTTGATACAATAAAGGTAGTTCTACATTTTCAGCTATGGTGTAATTTTGGATAAGTTGAAATTGTTGGAAGATAAATCCCACGGATTTGTTGCGAAGATCGGACAATTTATTATCTGTAAATTTACCTACCTCAACATTTTCAAACTTATATAGTCCTGTAAATTTTTTATCCAAAAATCCAAGGATATTTATCAACGTAGACTTTCCAGAACCAGACTCACCCATTATTGCGACAAAATCACCACTATTAATGTTAAGGCTAACATCTTTTAGAACGTGAAGCTTGTTTTCTCCTGAATTGTAAAACTTATTGATTTTAATTAAATCTATCATAACTAATCTTCAACCTTTATTTCTTGATTATCTTTCAAATCTTTTACTTTAGAAATAATTTTGTCACCAGATTTCAATCCAGAAATCACAGTATAAGAATTAGTATTTTTTTCTAGTTGAACTTCTTTTTTCACAGCTTTTGAATCCTTGTATTCAAACACATAGTATTTAGAATCTTCTTCTTTTACCATGTCTTTTGCAAGTTCAATCTTATCTGATTTTTTTCTTACTTGAACGTTGAATCCAATGTGTATAGGTTTTTGTGTTTTTATTTTAAATACAAAATTTGAAGAATTACTTCCAGATTGTTCTGTCATGTTTTGCATTTGATTAGCTTCAAATGATCCAGCTTGACTTTCTGGAGTATTAGAAATCTCTACTACAGTTCCTTTTGTTTTTTCGTCCCCGTTAATAGGAATTACTTCAACCTCATCATTTTCTTTTAATTTATTGTAGTCGTATTCAGAAATATTTCCTTCAATAATATTTTCATCGCTAGTAACTTCAACCAATGCTCCTTGACTCATCGGATTATCGATGTTTTTTTCATTAACTTTACAAACTCCAGATATAGTTGCATTGATTGTTTTTGTCGAACTTTCTTTTAAATCATTAAGTTGTTTCTTTTGCAACTCTACTTGGTCAAGTGCTTGTTTGTAAGCTCTATTTGATTGGTTAAGTGTCGGTTCCATTTGATCAATTTGCATTTCCAATTCTGGAGAAAAAGTTTCGTTATATTTTTCTACTAATTTATTGTAAGATTTGTATGCACTATTTCGATCCTCAAGTGCATAATTTGCTTGACTTTTTGCTTGTTCTAATTGCAATTGCATATGATCAATTTGTTTTTCAACTTCCTTGTTCACAAAAGTAATCAGTGAATCTCCTTTTTTAACAGATTGACCAGTTTTTACATGAACTTTTTCAATCTCACCATAAGCTTGATTGTTATAAACTTGTTGTGCATCGCCAGTTTTTGATATTGCATTGAACACCAAATCACTTCCTGCAGATACCGTATACAAGCTATACTTGGTTTCGTTTTTCTGACTAGCTTTAACTAATTTAAAGACCAATCCTCCAACACAGGCTAAAACAATTATGGCTAAAATAATTGCAAACTTTTTATTATTTTTCATACGACCTCCTAATTGTATTTCTGTAATACTATTATAATACAGCGTAACTAATTAGTCAACATATTCAAAATTTCATTGTAGAATTTAATAAATCTCTCTAAAGATTCAATATCTAATCTTTCTTTTGTTGTGTGTACATCGTGCATTGTAGGTCCAATTGAAATGCAGTCAATTTTTTTATATTTTTCTGCAAACACTCCACATTCAAGTCCAGCGTGGATTACTTTAACATCTACTTCTTTGTCGTTTACTTTTGAGAAAGCTTTCTTTGCAACTTCCATCAACTCTGATTTTTCATTGAATTCCCAAGTAGGATAATAATTGTAATCGAAGGCAGTTGCATTGTGTTTTTCCGCTTTTGAAACTATATCTTCTCGTAGCGCTACTAATTTGTCATGATTTGAAGATCGTGTAGATAATATGATTTCGAATTTATCGTCCAAAGAATTTACAATCGCCAAGTTACAAGATGTTTCGACTGTTTCATCAAGTCCTTCAATGTAAGAAATCACACCAGAGTTTAATTCTCCAATTAAACCAGATAAATTTTCTGTTGTATTTTTATCTAAGCATTTTTGGGGACTAACATCCTCAATTAAAAGCCTCAAATCCTTATCAAAGTCTTCCAAATCAACCTTAGATATAAATTCTTCTGATTTTTTGTTAAGAGAGTCAGTGGATTCATCTGTAGATATGATTATTTCTGCATTTGTAGGAATAGCGTTGTCCTTTGATCCAGCTTTGAAATCACAGATATAATAATCATCTAATGATTCCAAGAATTTAAACACAACCTTGATTGCATTTTTGTGGTTCTTATCAATTTCCATTCCAGAGTGTCCACCTTTAAGCCCTTTTACAGAAATTTTGTAAAAATTGGACAAGCTTTCTGAACCGTAGTTTTTGTTTATTTCAACATTGACATTTTCCCCACCACTGCTACCTACAATCAATTCATTTTCATCTTCTGAATCTATGTTAATGAAATATTTTCCAGACAAATCAAAATCGAAATTCATCGCACCACTCATATCGACTTCTTCACTTGTAGTCACCACAGCCTCTATTTGGGGAAGTTTGTAATTGGATGTCAAAGTAGCCATAGCTATGGCAAGTCCAATTCCATTGTCTGCCCCAAGGCTTGTCTTGTCAGCAAACATGAAGCCATCTTTTTCCATGATTTTGATTCCATCGTTAAAATCATAATCTTCATCAGAAACACAAACCATATCCATGTGTGCTTGTAGAATTATTCCTGGTTTGTCTTCCAAACTTTTGTCTGATTCTCTTTTAATGTAGATATTGTTGAATTTATCCCTTTTGCACTCTAAATTGTTATTATGAGCAAAGTTTTCCAAATAATCTGAGATTTTTTCTTCATGCTTTGAGCATCTATTTATTTTAGAGAAATCTCTAAAATAATTTAATACAGTATTCTTATCCACTACGCACCTATAATCTCTTCAACTACTTTATTAACTGTCTTACCGTCAGTGAATTTTCCGTATTCTCCCATGACGTATTTCATTATTTGTCCTCTCGACTTATTTGATTTTTCAAGGGAGTTTTCTTCCATGAATTTTTCTATAATTTCTTTTAATTTATCTTCAGATAACTGTTCTGGAAGATATGATTTAATAATTTCTATTTTTTGTTTTGTTTCTTCAATCGCTTCAACTCTATCTTGTGGAGTTTGTTCCAATGTATCCATTGTTTGTTTCAATTCTTTTTTAACAAAAGCTAATTGTTCTTCGTCTGTCAAATCTCTTTTCTTTTCTTTTTGTTCCAATAAAATGTTGCTCATAATCAAAGAAATAACTCCGGATTTAACTTTATCCTTGTTCTTCATAGCTAACATTTTGTCTTTTCTTAATTTTTCAATTGTACTCATAATTTCACTCCTAACCAAAAATAAATGTAAAATAATAATTCATTTTGAACATATATATAGACCAATATGCACATATTAGCCCAATAAAACTACCTATTACGACATCCGTAAACCAATGTACTCCCAAAATAATTCTGGAAATGGCAATCATAAACGCAAACACAATGGCAATCAACATCGTCACGAAGAAAAATTTATATCCATAACTTAGCACATAAGCAATCGTCAAATAAAAGCTCATACTAACACATGAATGTCCACTTGGAAAAGAATATCCCATATAATTGATACCGGTTGTAACTTTTGGTCTTTTTCTTCTAAATATAAATTTTAAAGTGTGAACCGCTATAACACTTAGCATAACGCTCATAATTATAGCTGATGCTGATACATAGTTATGCTGACTTACAGTGAAAAAAACTATTGGAATGCTTATAATCATAAGTGTTTCAACATTTCCAAACTTCGTAATTTTTGCCATCATCGCAATAAGGGAATTATGTCCCATTTTAGTAAAATGTTCCTTTAATCTTCTATCCAAATTTGTTTCGTTGTCTTTTAATACAACAAATCCAAGAAAAAAAGTAATCGATAACAGAACAATGCTACTTATTATTACAAACCAATCGTATTTATTCATTTTTAATCCTTCCTTTAATACTTCATATTAAATTTTATACCAACCAAGTTCAAATGTATAGTAGGAAACTTCCAATAAAAAATGAACCATAAAAATAAATTTATAGTTCATCAAGATTTTTATTTGATTTTATTATATATTTTTCTGCTACAAAAATCGTAGCTAGATAACACACATATCCTACTAACATTCCAAAAAACACATCTGTTGGCCAATGCACTCCCACAACCAACCTACTAAAAGCAATTACAAATGGAATTATTCTCAAATAAATGAATTTGTAATTTTTCAAACTGCATAACAAATAACTCAAAGTAAAATAAAAGCTTGTACTTACCAAACTATGACCGCTAACATAACTGTAACCACCTTGTTCTATTTTGAAAAAATCTAACGGCCTTACTCTCACAAAACTATATTTGTACACATTCATAACTACAAGGCCAATTAAACAAGACATTAATGTTATTGAAAAAAATGAATTCTTGCCAATACGTTTTGAATAATATAAGCTAATAGCTAATATCAAAAAATACGTGCTGAAATTTCCAAGTATTGTGAATGATTTGAAAATATAAAAAGTAAAATTATCTGTAAGATTTTGTGCAAAATTCATTATTTTCGGTTCGAATGAAAGACCCGATTGTTTTCTAATGAAAACCCCAAAAATCAACGAACCTACAAGAATTGCTGCCGATAAATATATTTTTTTCTCGTTTATTACTTTTCCAATCATAACCCTTTACCATACTCACAATTTGGGAAGTGACACTCTGAACATTGCATACAAAATCCACCATAACCCAAACTATTAATCATATCTTTTGTAACTTTAATATTTGCAAAAATATAAGGCAAAATAATGTCGAAAACTGTAGATTTGTTAAACATCACACAACCTGGAAGTCCCATAATTGCAGTATTGTTTTTGTAAGCTAGCATGAACATCGCACCTGGAAGTACAGGCGAACCGTAAGTTATCACTTCTGCCTTGGAATCTTTTATAGCTTTTGGTGTCATATCATCTGGATCGACGCTCATTCCACCTGAAACCAAAATTATATCAGATTTGTTTTCTAATGCTTTGTTGATTTCTCGTGTAATATTTTCACTATTATCGTCGACTATGACGTGATTTATTACTTCACAATTGTAATCCTTCATTTTTTGTTTTAACACAGGTCCAAATTGATCTTTGATAAGACCTTTGTACACTTCAGATCCAGTTGTAATGATTGAACATTTTTTTGTCTTATCAAATGGAATGATTTCCAAAATAGGAACACCATTCATTATTTTCTTCGCTTCGTCCATTATTTTTTCTTTTGTGAAAAGCGGGATAATTCTCATTCCAGCAATTTTTTGTCCTTTTCTTACTGGTTGATTGCCAAGAACAGTTGCAATGGATATGTCATCAATTGAATTTAACTTGAATAACCTATCTCTGTCGACTTTCAAAAATCCATCCACATCAGAAATTATTTCTATCTTGCCTTCTTTTATATCAGATGAATGCATATGTTCATTAATACAAATATCTTTCAAAATAATTGCACAATCATTCTCGTGTAAATCATCATCTTCCAATTCCATAACATAAATATGTTCCTTGCCCATACTTAATAGAACAGGAATATCTTCTTCTGTAATAACGTGACCTTTTTTAAAAGCTCTTTCCTTAACCACGTCCTTTACAATTCTAGTCATATCGTGCGGTAAAATATGACCTACCGCATCCTCAGTTCTAACTACTTTCATTTAAAAACCCCTCTTAATTGATATTCCTATTTTATCACGAAATCATTATTTTTTAAAACACACAACGAAAAAACCGGAGTTTCCTCCAGTTTATTCTTCTTCGCTTACCAAATCATAGTAGACGTTACTTGTTATTTTAAATATTATGAAATACACCACAATTATTATAGCTACTGATATTGCAAATGGAATCGCAAATTCAGATATACTTCTTACCCCGAACAATCCCGATAATTGATACAACATTTTTGATGCAACAGCAGAGTGAATAACTGCCACAAAAAGCGGTAAGAAGAACATCCAATATATTTGTTGTGATGATGTCTTTTTTATCATTTTGTTTGACAGTCCAACTTTTTTCATTGTTTGAATGTTTTTTCTATCTTCAATTCCTTCTGATAAATGT